>CAZHUW010000075.1:0-14187 GCA_964535295.1 uncultured Bacteroidota bacterium | reverse complement strand
TGGAAAGCGGTAGCAAGAACTCAATATCCGAAACTATTTGTCTGCATCGTCGAAACACTCAAAAAAAGAGACAGTTTCCTTCTTTTGTCTTTTTGTATGCATTAAAGAAACGCGCCATGTTCTTCTTCGATTCTCTGAAAAACATCGGGCGCAAGGGCCTATTCAATTCGGACGCTCTTGAGGCCGAAACCAAGTATCTCGAACAAACCATTTATGAAAAAGCGCAGATGAACCTGCGTACGTTTGTTGAAGAGAATATCGCGTTAGAAAAAGAGAATCATTGGTTCAAACAGGTCATTCAGCAGGAGCGCAATTACAGTCAAATGCTGATCAGGCTGAATAATGCAACGCAGAATCTCTTCACTATCACCGACCGCAAAGTTCTGCTCAAGACGACCACCTTGTCCTTATGTGAAAATCTGGGTTTTGACAGCGCCGTACTTTGGATCTATGACAAAAAACAAAACAAACTGATTCCCATTTCCTGGTCCAACGTCTCGCTGGAATCTCTAAGCGAACTGAATATTCAAACCGATAAACGTCCCTACATCGATCTTTTGAATCATCGCAAAAGCTATTTTATCGTGGACGACTTGGAAGACTCCCGTATCGATAATCAAAATCTTTCGCATATCCATCATTTACGTAAAATCCTGGGGTCGGAAGTCATCTATCTGATCCCGATCGTCAGCATCGATAACCCGGAGGAGATGGTGGAGAGTTATCGCGGCAAGACCAATACTACCGCGATTCTCATGGTCGGCCAGAAGAATAAGCAACGTCTCATCGAAAGTAAGGACCTGCTTCAGCGCTACGCGTATTCCGTAGGATTGACCCTGGGTCATGTGGATGTTTACAATTTCCTTCAGGAGAATTACCGCAATTTCAAACAGCAGGCGATCACAGACGGGCTGACCGGCTTATACAACCGGCGTTTCTTTAATGATGAATTGGATCGCGAAATGCAAAGATCCATGCGGCATTTTCTCAAAATGTCCCTGATCCTGGTTGATGTGGACCATTTCAAAAAATACAACGATACGAACGGACACCAGGCGGGGGATGAGGTATTGAAGAAAGTAGCGGCCGTGTTTCGTGAGACAACGCGGGTCTGCGATATGGAATGCCGGTATGGAGGTGAAGAATTTGCCCTGATACTGCCGGAGACCAGTAAAATGCAAGCGCTGATCATTGCTGAAAAATTAAGAAAAAAGATCGAAGAAACGTGTTTCCCGCATCAGGAAAAACAGCCTCTTGGTAACCTTACGATCAGCGCTGGAGTGGCTACCTTTCCCGACGATTCCCTTAATGTCAAACAGTTGATAGAAAGTGCGGACGCCGGTTTATATAAGGCCAAAGAAGCCGGCCGTAATTGTGTGATGGCCGTTGGTTAAAATCAATAAGGATCGAAAATGTATTCATCAAAAGAAAATATGATCGTACCGGCAATCAAACGAAACCCGTTTTCAATGTCGCCGGATCCTCATCTTTTTTACTTTTCAAAACAGCATGTGGCGTGCCTGCAGGCGCTGGAATCTTCCATACGTCTACGTTCGGGTCTAGGCGTAGTGCTGGGCGATGTCGGAACCGGAAAAACCACCGTCGGCCGTATTCTGATGCGCCTTTTCCAGGAAAAAACGGATTACATGTTCCGCCTGATCCTCGATCCGCAGTTCGTTGACGAACTCGAATTTCTGATGCACCTTAGCCGCCTGTTCAATATAAAAACTAAAGCAGTTTCTACATTGGAATTTAAAGAAGCCCTTCAAAGCTTTCTCTATTTCAAGGGAGTCAACGAAAAAAAGATACCGGTTCTCATTATCGACGAAGGACAAAAACTCAGTCAACCGATGATGGAAGTCATACGGGGTTTATTGAATTATGAGACCAATGAATCCAAGCTGATACAGGTGATCGTGTTTGCGCAGCTGGAATTTGCGGACAAAATTCGCACGATGCCTAATTTTATGGATCGGATCGCGGCATCGTATGTCCTTCATCCCTTCGATGAAAACGAGCTGTATCAAATGATCAGCCATCGCCTGCGCCGTTCGGGCCATGAAACCCTTGATCATGTGTTCACTAAAAGCGCTCTGAAGCAGATATATGAATACAGCAGCGGATTTCCGCGCAAGGCCATCAACATTTGTCACCAGGCGTATCTCAGCAAGGTCAGCGAGCAATTGAATATCATTGACGAAGATCTGCTTGCACGCAACATCCGCCGTAAAGAGGTGTCGTATGTTTAAAGATGATTACAATGTGACGAATGAAACGGCGGACCCTTCCAGCTTATTATTGATGGAGATCATCAAAGACGCGCCAAAAGAAGGGGTTCTCGACACAATCGAATCCGATTCCGTCGAATCTCAAATAAACGATGAAATCATTACCGGTAATCAATTGGACCGATTTATAACGGAACATGAACCTGTCAATTCAGATCAATTCCTGCCTAATGAACATACCGAAACGCTCACTCAAGTTAGTGATCCCGTGGACGAATATCCTTCTTCCAGCGCAAAGAAGTTGAAATGGTGGGAAAGACCTTTTTCAAAGACTTCGATCGGAATTGAGGTAAAGCCGCATGCCATCAGTGCCGTTAAAGTCCGAACCTTGGGAAACAAACGGGAAGTCGTTCAAGTTGAAAAAATCGGACTGGATGAAATTCAGCGGGGAGATACACTGGCCATCGGACATCAGGTAGAGCAGATACTCCGGAAAATCAAATCAAATAACAGCCCTGTCACGTCGCTTATCTGCGGATCTGATGTGAACATGAGACTTTTGCGTATGCCGAAGGTATCCAAGAAAGAGATCCACGAAGCCTTGTTATGGAAAAACAAAAAGGAACTCCATTTTTTTAATGATGCGCCTACGATACTTCATTATATCATCCTGGATGAGGAACAAGCTCCGGCTGCCGGCGAGTTCTACGTTCTTGTGATTGCTGTTAAAGAAGATCAGATCAGGCATCATCTTGAAATTATGGAACGGGCGAAGATCATCCCTTCCAAACTGACGATCCGTCCTATCGCGCAATGGAATTTCATGAAATGCATACCCGGAAAAAGTACCAACAGCCTTGTGATCGACATTGGTTTTGAAAACTGCCACCTGACCTTCTTCAGAAGTAACACACTACAGTTTGCGCGTGAGATCCCGGTGGGCGGTAATCACTTTACGTCGGCGCTGATGCAAACGATATTTGTGGATAACAAATCCTATATTCTGTCATGGGAAGAAGCTGAAGCGCTAAAAATAGAAATAGGCCTGCCGCATGAGGTTGCCGATGGGAAGACTTCGCAAGGAATTCCGCATTCTGAGATAGCCGTGATGATGCGCCCGGTCGCGGAAAAGCTAGCCTCAGAGATCCGCATGTCGCTGGACTACTATAAAGAGAATTTTAATGTTGAAACGTACGATAATATCTATTTCACAGGGAATGCGATCCGCCTGAAAAGGCTCAGATCTTTTTTGGAGTCGTTCCTTAGTCAGCGTATGCGACCGCTTTTTGTGACTGAAGGCGTCTCGTTCATGCAGTCCGCTCAAAGTAAAGAGCAGGAATCATTACCGATGGACACGATCGGCGCAGCTCTTTCCAAAGGATCCGACCTGAATTTTTTACCGCCGCACGCCAAAAAAGAATTGAGTTACCGCAAAGCCTTGTCAAAGGCCATTTCAGGTTTTATCGTATTGCTCGGAATCTGTGGGAGTTCCCTTTTTATTATGAATAAAAAGAACAGCGATACAAATATTATTCTTTTGACCTATAAGGAATCTTTGGAACGTGTTCGGAATGAGAATCGCGAATACGAAACACTGATGAATGAAATAAACACGTTGAACACCGTTCAGACGAAGATCAAGGAGGAAACCCTGCAGGACTCTTCCGTGACCTCTATATTGAGGTGGGTCAGCGGCATCATACCCGATGAAATCGTATTGGACGAACTCAGCTGGGGAGAAGCGTATAACGAGATCGAGTTGCGCCGGTCGGGAACCGGTCAGAACATGAAATCCAACGGAAACGCAGGCTTAAAGCCTCCCGATGCACCCAAGGAACTGCACGTCAAAGGCACGGTATATAAGGACGTTTTTTACGCAGACATACATTTGTTGAATTTGATAACCGCGATGGAGAAGAACCCCTTCTTCCAGGACGTACAATTAAAAGAAAAGCGACATGACGCTGCCGAGTCGGTCCTGTTGTTTGAATTGATCGCAAAGAAGAGATGATCATGAAAAGTCAAATTAAATTTTGGATATTCATAACGGTAATCATAGCCGTTTCGGCTGCCTATTTTCTTTTGGTGTTTTTGCCGGTGAAAAAGGATATCGATCGGATGCAGGCGGAAACGCTGCAGACCGATCAAGAGATCGATTTTGCGATCCGGCGGATCCGGCAAATTCCTGACATGCGCGATCGGCGCGATCAGTCGGCCCGCACGGTGGAGAATCTGCGTAAACGGCTTATTTCACCCAACGCCATCTCATCGGCTATGAGCCAGCTGAACCGGTTAACTGCCGGTTATCAGGTCAAAATAAGGACGATGAATTTCTCTACGGATTCGCTCCTGGCCAAAACCCGTTTGGCCGACTCCGGCGAAAGTTTCGAGTTGCCGGTATTGTTTGAATTTGAGGGGCGTTTCCTGGACATCGGCATGATGCTTGAAAAAGCGAACCGGCTCCCGTTTATAATCAACTTTACCGATTTTAAGATGGTACCTCAGAACAAATCAGATCATGTAAGATTGGATGCGCGCGCAAGTGTACGCATCGCGGGAAGAAAACAAAATAAAGTCAAATAAATTAAAAATATGAAAACAGCCATAACCAAATCGCAGAAGCGCCTGTTTATCTTACTTGCCGTAGTGGCGTCATATGCCGTTTATGATCTTCTTACATCGGAGCCGAAGAACAGAAAACCCGGGACTGACAAAGCGGTGCAATCGGCTGCTCAAAATACACAAGATCCGTCATCTGCAGTTTCCAATGCCCGATCCATTCCGGTTGACTTTCCGGCTACAGGCTGGAAGCGCGATCCATTTCGCAGAGATAAGGAAAATATCTCCCGTGCCAATCTTAATAAGGTTATTGAATCTCTCATGAGCCAAAGACCCGGAAATCTGCATCTGACGGCTATTTCAAAGAACGGAAATCAATCGTACGCGCTGATCAACGATCAGATACTGAGTGTCGGCGAAATCATCAATGGATACCGCGTAGTGGATATTCGAGCCGCCAACGTCGTTTTGAAGAAAAATGACCTTAGTTTTACGTTGGTTTTGCCTGAAGATGAATGAATGAAGAAATTTTAACATAAAAGGTTTGATATGAAAACACATTTTAACAATTACCCGCATCTAACATGGTTAGTGGCCGCAGTTACCATTATCCTTATGCTTTGGGTTTCGGCGCCGCTGAATGGACAGGATACTTCGAGTCCAAAGCTGACTATGAATTTTAAAGACGCCGATATACTCAATGTTCTGCGAATGCTGTCAAAACAAAATCATTTGAATCTGGTGGCCAGTAATGATGTGAAAGGTAAAGTGACCGTTCATTTCAATGACGTCAGTCTGGACGATGCCCTGGAAACGATCCTGAAAGCCAACGGTTACGATTATTACATTGAGAAGGATATCATTTTCGTTAAATCGATCGACAGCGACCGCAACGCGTCGATGGAGACAAAAGTGTATGATCTGAAATATGTGGACGCGCTCGATATGAAAGAGACGTTGACTCCCTTTCTCAGTAAAAAAGGGAAAATGGAGGCGCTCAGTCGTACACGCAACGGACTGTCGGAGGAAAAGCGTTCGAATCTGCTTGTGGTCAGCGATATAGCCTTTCGCATGTCCGTTTTTGATTCGGTGATTAACCGGCTGGATCTTCAACTCAGCCAATTAATGATCGAGGTCCGGATGTATGAAACGACATTGGGCGATGACCAGAAAGTCGGCGTTGGTCTCCCTCAGGCCATCACGGCAAGCACCGTTGATGCGCGTAATCCCGATGATCCGACTAATGTGACGGACTATACGGCGATCATGCCGCTGGCTGATAGGTTGCAGAATGTCGTGATGGGAAAACTAACGGTGGATAAATTAATGTTCTCTTTGAATTTTCTGAAAACGCAGACCAATTCCAAATTATTGTCCAATCCGAAAATATTGACGATGGATAATCAAAAGGCGGAGATCTCCGTAGGGACGACCATTCCGATACAAACGATCAGCCGGAGCGCTTCGGGAGACATTATCACGTTTACCGACAAGAATATTAACGTGACCATACGGGTTACGCCGAAGATTAATCCCGATTCAATGATCACTCTGCTGATAGAACCTACCATTGAAGACATTATTGGTTATACCGGATCAGGCGATAATCGCCAGCCGATCATTTCGAGGCGTTATGCCAAGACGCAGGTGATGGTCAAGAACGATGAGTCGATCGTACTCGGCGGTTTACTCAAAGAGACGGAAGTTGAAACGATCTCAAAAGTCTGGTTGCTCGGCGATATTCCGCTTTTGGGAAAATTGTTCACCAGCAAAGGTAAAGAGAAGAAAAAGACTGATTTGCTGATATTTATTACGCCGCATGTTCTTAAACCTAACGGTATATAGAACTTTATGAAAAGTTTAGACGAATATCTCACCCAGGCATTTAAACACGGCGCATCGGACGTCCATCTGACGTCGCGGCATACGCCGCTCATGCGGTTACACGGAGAGCTTGTAGCGCTCGATACGGAGCCTATCGACGAGGAAACTTTAACGGGTCTGTTGCTGAAAATCGTTTCACCGGAACAGCGCGAACAATTTCTGAAAAATTACGAATTGGATTTTGCCTATGAGATCAAAGGACTATCGCGTTTCCGTGTCAATCTCTTTTATCAGATGCGCGGTATTGCGGCCGCTTTCCGCACCATCCCGATGCGCATTTTTACGCTGGAAGAATTGAAAATGCCTAAAGGCATTTACGATCTGGCCCGCCTAAAAAAAGGACTGGTCGTGGTTACGGGCCCGACCGGAAGCGGGAAATCGACGACCTTAGCCGGTATGATCGATCTGATCAATGAGGAAAGACACGACCATATTCTGACCATCGAAGATCCCATTGAATATACCCATGCGTCGAAAAAATGTCTCATAAACCAGCGCGAACTTCACGCGCATACGCATTCGTTTGCCAATGCTCTAAAGAGCGCGCTTCGTGAAGATCCGGACGTGATCCTGGTTGGTGAGATGCGTGACCTTGAAACCATTGCCCTTGCGATAACGGCTGCGGAAACCGGTCACCTTGTTTTTGGAACTTTGCATACCAAAAGCGCATCGGAAACGGTTGATCGCATTATCGATGTATTTCCAAGCGATCAGCAGCAGCAGATCCGAACGATGCTGGCTAATACCCTTCAGGGCGTTGTGGCCCAGCGCCTGCTTCGACGCGCCGACGGTAAAGGAAGGGTTGCGGTAAACGAGGTTCTCGTTGCGACACCGGCTATCCGTAATCTGATCCGCGAGAATAAAACGCATCAGATCTATTCGGCGATACAAACCGGAGGTCAGAATAATATGCAGACGCTCGATCAGTCTTTATTGTACTATTATAACCTTGGGCAGATTTCTCTGGAAGATGCTCAACGGGAGGCTTATGACAAACATGGTTTTAAATAATCTGGCAGAATTAATTTTTGCTTTTACAATTATTGGGGTCTATATTTATATGATCAAATCTACCCACCTTTTCTCCAAACCGGCAGAAGTTATGGCACAAACAAAAGAAAAAAACCGAATCGCCCTGATTGACGACGAAGCGGGGATGCGATACATCATCCGGCAGTATCTTGATCCCGATTTGTATGATATCCGGGAATATGCCTGCGGTGAAGATTTCTTCGGGGACTTCGACAAGCTAAGCGATAATTTTCCGGAAGTGGTTCTTTTGGACCTTAATATTCCGGATAAGATGGACGGACTTACCATTCTCAAGCAGATCAAAAAAAATCTGCCGGCAGTTGAAGTCATCATGCTTACCGCCCACGGCGACACCCGGAATGTCGTCGATGCCGTGCGTTCGGGCGCTTTTAATTATCTTTTAAAACCCTGTTCTGCGGATGAACTCCAGATCACCGTGGAGCGGGCGGTCCAACACCTGAATTTGGTATCGGAAGTTCAAACGCTCAGGACCAAACTCCAAAGCCGCAGTCATTTGGCCCAGATCATGGGGTTAAGCGAGGAGATAAAGCAGCTTCAGGCCAATGCGGAACGGGTAGCGGGAACGAATTTCAGCGTTCTGATCCAGGGCGAAAGCGGTACCGGTAAGGAAGTTATTGCGAGGGCCATTCACGAAATGAGCACGCGAAAGAGTAAACCTTTTGTGGCGGTAGATTGCGGAGCCATTCCCTCGACACTGATTGAAAGCGAGTTATTCGGGTATGAGAAAGGCGCATTCACGGGAGCCGACAAACGAAAAGAGGGTTTATTCGAAGCGGCGCAGGATGGAACGCTGTTCCTTGATGAGATCGCCAATATTCCGATCGAAGTGCAGGGAAAACTCCTTCGCGCGCTTCAGGAACGAAAGATCATGCGCATCGGTGGAACTCAACTGATCGAGATCGACATCCGCGTTTTATGCGCGACCAATTTGCTTCTGGAAGAAGCTATCAAAAGCGGAAAATTCAGACTGGACCTTTTCTACCGCCTCAATGAATTTACCATCTATTTGCCGCCGTTAAGAAGCCGCAGGGAGGATATCATATTTCTGACCAATCGCTTTATCCGGGAAGCCAATGCCGAATTGGAAAAACAAGTCGGTCATATTCAAAAAGCGGCGTTAGAGCAATTGATCCATTACCATTGGCCGGGGAATGTACGTGAATTGAAGAACGTCATACGCAGGGGTGTATTGATGGCCGATACAGAGATCACCGCCCAGCATCTCATTTTCGACTCACAATCATCATTCCAAGGCGGCCAGGGGCCGGAAACGTCCGCTTCGGGACAAACACTGAAAGATATAAGAAAAGAAGCTGAAAAATCGGCCATTGATCGTGCATTGAAATTATGTGAAGGCAATAAAAGCGAAGTTTCCCGAATGCTTGATGTGGATTATAAAACCTTATTGGCCAAAATAAAAGAATTTAACCTGGAATAACGCATGCCGAGCGATCCTTTATCCGTAATGCCGGAGACGGCTGAACTGTCAGGCATAAAAAAGATCCTTGTGATCGATGACGAATCCGTCATGCGCCACATGCTTTGTGAATCCGTCAAGAGTCTGGGATATGATGCGGTGGCCTTAGAAAGTATAAGCGACCTCAAAAATAAACTGGAACACTGGGATTTTCAATTGGTTCTGTGCGACGTACGGATGCCGGATGCGGACGGATTGGATGTTTTGCGGGAGATCAAAGCAAAAGAACCCATGACGCTTGTCATTATGGTGACGGGGGTATTGGAAATGAAAACCGTGATCGAGGCCATGCGTTCGGGGGCATTTGATTATGTCTCAAAACCCGTTGATCCCGATGTTCTGGCTTTTGCTATTCGCCGTGCGAATGACGTCTATTTGCTAAAGATGGAAAATCGTGAATATCGCAGCGGACTTGAGAAACTGGTTGAAAAGAGAACCGAACAGTTGTACCGGTTTGCCGATGCTTTGTCGAGAAAAAACCAGATGTTCATGAAAACAAATAAAGAACTTCAGGAAGCCAACGACAAACTTCAAAGGTTTCTAAATCAGGCTATGGTATCCGATAAGATTTCGACGCTGGGGCTGTTATCAAGCATGCTCATTCATGGCATTGCCAACCCGTTGGGGGTGATCGCCGGCATCACCAACGTTCTACAAAAAAGGTTTCCGGATGAAATGACGCAGAAAGAACTGGCGATGATGAAGCAATATATCGATCAGACGCTGGATCTGGTCAATCAGGTACGTACGTTTGCGCGGACGGAAGTCAATCAGTTTGCTCCGGTCGATCTTGTGGAAGTGATCGGGAATTCGGTCGGCCTTATAGAATTGCTCAATAAGAAAAAGAACATTACGGTCGAAAACCGGGTAACGGATGAACAGATAATGGTACACGGCAACCGGTCGCAATTGGAACAAGTTCTTGTCAATATTCTGCAGAATGCGGTTGATGCCATGGATAAATCCGGTAAGATTGAAATTAGCAAACAGGAAGCAGGGTCAGGGATGTTCAAGTTGATCATCAGCGATACGGGGATCGGGATGAGCCCGGAACATCAGGAGAAGATCTTCAAAATGTTTTTTACGAATAAAACCGGGAACAAAGGGACCGGCCTTGGCCTGTTTATTTGCAAGGAGATCATGGAAAAACACGGGGGAGAGATCCGGTTGGAAAGTGAAACAAATAAGGGAACGACAGTCACGCTTGATTTCAAATCGAATTAATTCTTAAGAAAAATTGCCACAGATTCACAGAAAAGCTATAATCTGTGAATCTGTGGCAATGAGTTGTAACGGTCTCTTACCGTGAAGCATACTATACTTCATGCAGAGAGAGTTACTTCATGCCGAGCGAAGTCGAGGCATGAAGCGTGAACGACAAATGAGAACAAATTCTAACCGCGAAGAGCGCAAAGTTCACGCAAAGTAACACAAAGAATTCTTTGCGCCCTTTTCGAGCGTTTTCTTCGTGTTTCTTTGTGGTTAATGTATTTAATGGCTGTCTTCCATTGATACGTGAGTAGTCACTCTTAATTTCGCACCCGGCTTCGCTCGGAGGATCGATCTTTACTTCAGATCAAGCATCTCTCTCACTTTCTGCAGGATCTCATCCGGTAAATACGGTTTTTGTACAAAGTCCTTTACTCCGGATTTTATCAATTCGGATTTCAATTCGCGCTCGAAATAGCCGCTGGCAACAATGATCCTGGCATCTTTATTGACCTTTTTGATGCCCCTTACCACATCTTCTCCGCCAAGCTTAGGTAAGCCCATGTCAGTAAGAACTATATCGATATCCGAATGTTTTCGTTTATAGATCTCCAATGCCTCCTCTCCGTCGGATGCCGTGATGACCGTGTAGCCTTTTTCTTTGAAAACGGCAGAAAGAAAAGCCGTCATAGATTCTTCGTCATCGACTACCAGTATGGTTTCATTGCCGCCCGGAATTTCCTCGGGACCGGACTCGGTCATGTGATGGTCGATGAAACTTTGTTGAACAGGGAAGTAAATATGGAAAGCAGAGCCTTTTCCGATTTCCGATTCAACTTCGATTATGCCGTGATGTGCCTCAATGATACCGTAGACGGTCGCCAGGCCAAGACCGGTACCCCGGTCACGCCCCTTGGTCGTAAAAAAGGGCTCAAAGATGCGGATTCGCGTAGCTTCATCCATGCCGGTGCCGGTATCGGATACGGTGATGTGTATGTACTCCGGCGAATAAGCTTTCGGAACTTTGGATTGGATCTCTAAAGCGTTGATCCGAATTGCTGAGATTGCTAGTGTGCCGCCATGCGGCATGGCATCGCGGGCATTGATACACAGATTCAATAAGACCTGGTGGATCTGTGTGGCGTCGGCCACAATCGGAGGCAGATTTGTTTCACATTCGGTTTGTATCGTAATGGTCTTCGGGAAGGTCTGTTCGATGAATTTCTTGATCTCGTTGATCGTGTCCTGTATGAGGATCGATTCCAACACCACATCTGATTTTCTTGCAAACGTGAGCAGTTGTTTGACCAAGCCGGCGCCGCGCTGCGTGGCCTTGGCAATGGTCTCAGCATTTTCGGCAATGTATGCGTTGTCGGCAAATTTTCTCCGGATCAGACTGTTGTGCCCGAGCACGATGGCCAGGATGTTATTAAAATCATGGGCAATACCGCCAGCTAATGTCCCGAGGCTCTCCATTTTCTGAGCTTGTATGAGCTGACGTTCGAGAATACGCCGGTTGGTATCGTCAAACAAATATCCCTTGATCTCGGTGAGCTTTCCTTTTTTATCAAATTTGCCTATCAAATTCTCGATCACATATACTTTCGTTCCGTCCTTTCGGATGAGTTCGGAGGAATAATATTCGATCCGTTTTTCCCGTGTCAGGCGTTTTACAAGCAGGTCGCGTGCTTTCGGATCGGGGTAGAAAGAATGAGCGTTGACTTGCATGATCTCATCGACCAAATCATACCCAAAAATTTTGGCAAAAGGCAGGTTGCAGGCTAATAACCGACCGTCTGGCGTTGAAATAAAGTCTCCCGTCAGATCGTCTTCAAAGAACGCTTTGTAAGTCTCTTCAGATTCACGGAGGGCTTGTTCGATCTTTTTCCGGTCGTCAAGGTCCGTATGGGTGCCCAGCATTCGAAGGGGTTTTCCTTCGGGTGTCCATGAGACGATTTTTCCCATGGAGAGGATCCATTTCCACGCTCCGGATCTTGTTTTTTGCCGGAATTCCACACGGTATTCGTCCTTTTTGCCGCTAATATAGTCGGAGTATTCTTTTGCGGCAAGTTCCTTGTCATCCGGATGAAGGCGTTCAATCCAGGATGCGTTGGTTTCGACAAAGGTCTTCGGATCATAACCGAGCATGGTCGCATATTCTTCGCTGACGATCGCGGCCCCGGTCTGGATATTCAGATCGAACAGACCCTGGCTTGCGGCTTTGAGAGATAATCGCAAACGTTCTTCATTTTCCCGCAATTGATCTTCCGCTTTCTTTCGTTCCGTGATATCCAGTTTCACGCCGATAAAATGCGTGATCTTTCCAACTGCATTTCGAATCGGCGTGATCGTTTGTTCCTCTATATAGAAATTGCCGTCCTTACGCCGATTGATGAGTTCTCCCCGCCAGACCTGGCCGGATGTAATGGTCGTCCACATATTTTTATAAAATGTATCGTCATGTTCACCGGATCTGACAAGATCACGAGGATTTTTACCGACGGCTTCCTCAAAGCTATATCCGCTTAGCTCCGAAAATGCCGGATTGACCCACTCGATGAGGCCGTCCGGATCGGTGATGACGATACCGTTGGCGGTTGCCCTTAATGCGGCGCTTTGCAGATGCAATTTTTCTTCTGCCACTTTGCGCTCCGTAATGTCCCGTGAAACGCCCAGCAATAATGCAGAGTTCCCTGTTTCTTCGGGCAAAAGGGTTACGACGATCTCCGTTTTCACAACGTGGCCCATTTTATGCGGTTGGTCAATTTCGATGGTTTTCATCAAGTGAGACCGGTCACCGGAGTTAAAAGCTGCTAGTTCTTCATAAAACTTCTTTTGAGAATCGGGTGTCAACAGTTCCTCCAAAGGCTGTCTGAGCACTTCTTCCGGTGTAAAACCTCTCAACTTTTGTACCGACGGGCTGATATAGGTTAGTTTTTGTTGTGCAAGATCGAAAAGCCAGATCACATCGGTAGAATTTTCAGATATAAGCCGGTAGCGGGCTTCGCTTTCACGTAATTTGTTCTCCGCCGCTTTAAGCTCGGTGATGTCGATCATTGAACCGGTCATACGTGCGGCATTGCCGCTGTCATCTCTGAGAATATACGCCCTGCCGAAAATAAAACCGTAGGAGCCATTGGCAAATTGATAGCGAAATTCATCCGACCATCCCTGGCTGATTCCGCTGATAGCCTCCCGGAAATGTTCCATCACCCGGCCGCGGTCATCGGGGTGAATTCTGGATGACCACAATTCGATCCCGGGCTTATCTGCGCCGGCAGTAAAACCAAATAGCGAATAAAAACGTTCATTCCACCATGTTTCATTTTTTGTGATATCCCAGTCCCAGACGGCGTCGTTGGTAGCGCGCGCGACCAGGTTGAATCGTGTAATGCTTTCTTTGAGCGAAGCTTCTGCTTTTTTTCTTTCTGTGATATCACGCCAGACGGTGTAGAACGACTGCCGGCCACGGAGCGTAATGGATGTCAGCATGACTTCTACAAAGAAATCCGATCCGTCCGATTTCTTATGAACCCACTCGAACATGTGATATCCATGCCTTTCAGCCAGATCGATCATCTCAACAGCTTTTTCGGATGAAAACCTACCATCGGGTTGCTTTTCCGGCGAGAGTTCCGCCGGTTTCTTATTTACAACATCCTCTTTAATGGAATACCCGAGTATTGATACTGCTGCACTGTTACAATCCGTAAATCCGTTTTCGTTCAATATTAATATTGGATCGGTGGATAATTCGAAGAGCTTTCTGAACATCTC
>CAZHUW010000074.1:0-14443 GCA_964535295.1 uncultured Bacteroidota bacterium | reverse complement strand
ATACGTGGTCGTATAACTGGATTCATCTAACTCGATGCGCTCCGGCATCTGAAGTCCTGCCCAATTTTGCACTCTGAATCTCCTTCGTTAGAGATTGATACTGTATGAAGTATAAAAATTTACTTAATTATTTGGAATACAATTCAACGATCAATTGCTCTTTCACATCGACCGGAATCTGCTCGCGTTCAGGCATCATCATCAGTTTGCCTTTTAAGCTGGCTTTGTCAACGTCGATCCAAGTCAGCTGGGAACCTTCTTTGACGCGTTTGAGCGAATTATGGATCAGCGCCAATTTTTTGCTCTTTTCGCGAATAGCGATCTCGTCGCCGGGTTTCAGCTGGAACGACGGAACCGTTACCAGTTTGCCGTTCACTTCGACGTGACGGTGCAGGACCAATTGGCGTCCCTGCGTACGGGAAGCGGCAAAACCTAAACGATATAACATATTGTCCAAGCGGCTTTCCAGCAACTGAAGCAACACGACGCCGGTAACGCCTTTTTTGCGTTCCGCACGCGCAAAGTAATTCTGGAATTGACGTTCGAGTACACCGTAGATGCGGCGTACTTTCTGCTTTTCACGTAACTGCAGGCTGTAATTGGACGCCTTTGAACGTTTATCGCCGTGTTCTCCGGGAGGATAATTGCGCTTTTCAATGGGGCATTTGTCGGTCACGCACTTCGTGCCCTTTAAGAAAAGCTTTTCACCTTCTCTGCGGCATAATTTACATACTGCATCGGTATATCTTGCCATTTAAAAATCTCCTGATTTGGCTATCTCAAAAAAATAAAAATTATACTCTACGTTTTTTCGGCGGACGGCATCCGTTATGCGGGATCGGCGTCAGATCGCGGATCGCAGTGATCTCGAGTCCGGCAGCCTGTAAAGAACGGATCGCCGATTCGCGTCCTGCACCGGGGCCGCTCACACGCACTTCCACTTTTCTCAGGCCCATATCCATGGCTGCCTTGGCAGCGGTTTCCGCAGCCACCTGTGCGGCAAACGGCGTGCTTTTCTTGGATCCGCGGAAACCCATTTTACCTGACGTGCACCACGTGATCACATCGCCGTTGCTGTTGGTCAGTGTCACGATCGTGTTATTGAACGTGGCCTTGATCATCGCGATACCGGTCGATTCAACCAGTTTTTTCTTTTTGCGCGGAGCCGTTTCCGTTTTCTGCTGGGGATTTGCTTTTGCCAAATTTATTTCTCCTTACGGTTCAAATTTTTTTCTGTCTAAAGAATTACTTCTTCGCTTCAACCTTCTTGAGGCCGCCGATCGTACGGCGTTTGCCTTTACGGGTACGGGAATTCGTACGCGTCCTCTGGCCGCGCACGGGCAGGCCTTTACGATGACGTAATCCGCGGTAGCAGCCGATATCCATCAGGCGTTTGATATTGAGACCGTATTCGCTGCGTAAGGCGCCTTCGACTTTAAATTCGGCGTTGATCACGTTACGGATCTTGTTCTCTTCGTCTTCGGTCAGCTCTTTGACTTTTTTGAATTCGTTGACGCCGGCCTTTTTCAGAATATCTTTAGCGGTCGTTCTTCCGATCCCGTAAATGTAGGTCAACGCGATGAACGCCCTTTTTTCTTTGGGTAATTCGATGCCCGCTATACGTGCCAAAGTTCTCTCCTTAAAATACTATGGATGAATTATTATCCTTGACGTTGTTTGTGCTTTTTGTTCTCGCATATCACGCGAACGACGCCTTTACGGCGGATGATCTTGCACTTGTCACAAATTTTTCTGACCGATGATCTTACTTTCATGGTATCCTGCTCCTAAAATCTTCTATTTAAAACGATACGTGATCCGACCTTTTGATAAATCGTAAGGCGACAACTCGACCGTTACTTTGTCGCCGGGTAGAATGCGTATGAAATGCATCCTCATTTTACCGGAAATATGAGCGTGGACCTCGTGTCCATTCTCCAATTTGACTCTAAACGTGGCGTTGGGTAAGGTCTCTAAGATCGTCCCGTCTACTTTTATCAGCTCTTCCTTAGCCAATCAAAAACCCCTAAGTTATTGTAAAAACAATCATCGTCAAATGGTTGCTCAATATATCATAAAAAACGAAAAAATCAAGTCAATTCTAAAATAAGTCCGAAGCGGTCAATATCTCAACGCCGTTCTCTGTTATTGCCACTGTGTGCTCAAAATGTGCCGAAGGTTTTCCGTCTGCCGTACATACCGTCCAGTTATCGGTTTTGGTATATACTTCGTAAGTTCCTATATTCACCATGGGTTCGATACAAAAAACCATACCTGCTTTCAATCTGGCACCCGTCCCTTTTACTCCAAAATTTGGAACTTGCGGATCTTCATGCAAGTTTCGTCCTATCCCGTGTCCAACCAGCTCTCTCACAATCGAATATCCATGGCTCTCGACATGTTTCTGCACTGCCGCTGAGATATCGTGGATCCGGTTCCCTGTTTTAGCCTGTTCAATACCTCGGTAGAGCGATTCGCTGGTTACCTTCAGCAGGTTTTCAGTTTCCTTCGCAATCTTACCGACAGGCAGAGTGATGGCCGAATCTCCATAAAAGCCATTCTTGTAAACGCCCACATCCACGCCTATGATCTGTCCCTCTTTCAGGACATCATCTTTTTTCGGAATGCCGTGAACGACCACATCGTCGACCGAAAGGCATGCGCTGGCAGGAAATCCTCGATACCCTTTGAATGCGGGTTTGGCGCCTCGCGACTTAATCAAATTTTCAATGGACAAATCTAAATCAACTAACTTTAAACCCGGCTTTACAATTTCTTTCGCCAGTCTCAAACACTCAACAACGATCTGACTGCTTTCCCTGATCTTCTCAATCTCGAACGGGGACTTTAGATGAATCATACACCGTACGAGTTTAGCCTCTTCGTCCTCTGATTCGGCCTGTCTTAAGGAACCCGTCATAATGACGCATAACCAGATGCGATTCGATCTGCTGGATCGTATCCAAACCGACGCCGACCACGATCAACAGCGAAGTTCCTCCAAAGAAGGATGCAAAACTATATGAAACGTCCGTCGCATGTCTGACAAAAAACGGCAGAATTGCGATCATACCCAAAAATATCGCGCTGGGCAACGTCACCCGCGTCAAAATATTATCTATAAAATCCGATGTTTTCTTTCCGGGACGAATACCGGGAATAAACGCGCCTTGTTTTTTCAAATTATCGGCAACTTCAACCGGATTCATCGCGATCGCTGTATAGAAATAAGTAAAGAAAACGATGATAATCAGGAACACCATATTGTAAAAGATCGAATCGATCGAAAAATGCTGAGTAACAAATTCCGACACCGGACCTGGAAAGAACGTTGCAATTGTGTTAGGAACAAACATGATCGATTGCGCAAAAATGATCGGCATAACGCCCGCAATATTAATACGCATCGGAATATGGGTCGATTGACCTCCGTAGACTTTTCTGCCGATAACGCGCCGTGCATACTGCACCGGTATCTTTCGAATGCCCTGTGTGATGAAAATAATTGCCGCTACGATCATCAGTAAAATTGCGATCAGCACTATTTCAATCATGATATTACGATTGCCGTTCGCGATCTGCCGAACCTCGTCCATGATGGCGGAGGGGAAACGCGCCAGGATACCGATCGTGATGATCAGCGAAATACCGTTACCGATACCTCGTTCTGTGATCTGCTCGCCCAACCACATAATGAACATGGTGCAGGTTGTCATGGTAACCATGGTCAACAAATAAAACATTGCGCCCTGATCCGGCACTACTTTGACTTCCTGATTGCCTACCACTACGCTTAAACTGCAAAGCCAGGTCGAAACGCCCAAAGCCTGCACCGCCGACAATGCGACCGTACCGTAACGCGTCATTTGGTTGATCTTCTTCCGTCCTTCATCACCTTCTTTTTGAAGCTTCTGGAGATAAGGAACGGTGGTTCCCAACAACTGCAGAATGATCGAGGTGCTGATATAAGGCATGATGCCGAGCGCCGCAATGGTGGCCTGGCTCAAACCTCCGCCGGCGAACAGATCGTAAAAACTGAGTAGCGTATTTTCAGCCTGCTTGAAATATTGTCCTAATGCGATCGCGTTGATTCCGGGCGCGGGGATATGCGCAGCAATTCGTTCGATCAGCAAAATACCGAGGGTGAAAAGAACCCTGCGCCGTAATTCGGGTATTTTGAAGACATTTGCAAAAGTTTGAAGCATCGTGGATTACTCTCTATAGCTGAATGAAATGGATGAGCTTATTTTTTCTGTTTTTTCGGCTTCACCAGCAGCGTTTTTTTAACGCCTAAAACCGTGACCTTACCGCCGGCTTTTTCGATCTTTTCTTTGGCAGATCCGCTGACGGCATTCACTTCAACCTGAAGGGCCTTCGTAATCTCACCATTCCCCAAAATCTTTATGGGTAAACTTTTCTTACTGATCAGGCCGGCCAGATGCAGCGATTCGGCATCTACTTTCTTGCCTTCAAATTTTTCCAATGAGGTTAATTTGACAATTTGGTAAGGATTCCTGAAAATATTGGTAAAACCATACTTGGGTAAACGACGCTGCAGCGGCATCTGTCCGCCTTCGAACCATGCGCGCACAGGAACGCCGGAGCGGGATTTGGAACCTTTATTTCCTTTTGTGGACGTTCCGCCATGTCCGGAGCCTTCTCCGCGGCCGATACGTTTTTCTTTTTTACGGGAACCTTTAGCGTATTTGAGATTACTTAGATTCATTCTTTTTCCTCACATCCTAAAATCTGATTAAGCTTTTTTTGCTTTGACTACTTTATAACCGCTCTTTTTCTCTTTTTTAATTTCTTTCGGCTTTTCGCTCACTTCTTCCAGGCTGACCATGTAGTTCACGCTGTGAACCATTCCGCGGACCTGCGGCGTATCGTTGTGATAAACGGTTTGGCCGATCTTTCTTAGACCTAACGCACGTACTGTATCCCGGTGCGCATAGATGGCGCCGTTAACGCTTCTGACCTGAGTGATTTTTAATATTTTCATGTGTTATACTACCTATGCTATTTAGTAAGAACTTCCATTACTGAGAGACTGCGTAACGCACCCACTTCACGGGCGTTCGTTACTTCGCTCAACGCTTTCATGGTCGCTTTGACCACGTTATGGGGATTGGACGAGCCTTTGCATTTGGTCAGGATGTCGGTAATGCCCACCGATTCCAGAACGGCACGCACGGCAGAACCCGCAATGATTCCCGTTCCTTTGGATGCCGGTTTCAGAAAAACTTTTCCCGCTCCAAATTTGGCCGTTACTTCATGAGGAAGACTTCCGCCTTTCAAAGGAACAAAGATCATGTTTTTCTTGGCGTCTTCTTTTCCTTTGGCTATCGCGTCCGGAACTTCGTTGGCTTTACCTAATCCGATGCCGACGCGGCCTTTGCCGTCGCCGACTACGACGATCGCATTAAAGCTGAAACGGCGTCCGCCTTTGACCACTTTTGCGACGCGATTGATATGAACGACTCGTTCTTCTTTCAGGTCCTGTTCACCCGGCGTTTCCGGATTCTGTTTCTTTGTAAATCCCTTTTTCTTCATCTATGCCTCGTTAGTTTCAAAATAGACTCGTTAGAATTTCAATCCGCCTTCGCGAGCACCTTCAGCTACCGCTTTTACGCGGCCGTGATACTGATAACCATTACGATCAAAAACCACCGTTTCGATCCCCTTGGCTTTGGCAGCTTTTGCCAATTCCATGCCGATCAGTTTGCTGACGGATATCTTACCGCCTTTTTCCTGTCCTTTTTTAATGTCTTCCGCTAAACTGGACACGCTCACCACAGTGGCGCCGGCCTGATCATCGATCAATTGGGCGTATATGTGTTTCAAGCTGCGGAAAACCGACAGACGGGGTTTGGCTGCGCTGCCGAGAATTTTTTTCCGGACACGTCTTTTTATCCGTAATCTCTTTGCTGCTTTTTCGATATTTTTGTTTGACATGTTTTTCTGCTTATTTAAAAAGGTTGATCAATTACTTCTTAGCCGCGGCTTTACCTGCTTTACGGCGGACGATCTCATCGGAATATTTGATGCCTTTGCCTTTGTACGGTTCAGGCATTTTGAAAGAACGGATCTTCGTGGCAACCTGACCGACCAACTGACGGTCGATCCCTTTTACGAGAATGCTGGTCGGCGTCGGCACGGCAACTTCAACACCCGTCGGAGGTGCGAACAGAATAGGGTGCGAAAATCCCAAATTGAACTGAACCATTTTGCCTTTGGGTTCCGCTTTATAACCGACTCCGACGATATCCAGTTTTCTTTCAAAGCCTTCCGAAACGCCGGTAACCATGTTGGCAATAACCGCACGTACCGATCCATGAAGCGAACGATGGAAATTGGAGTTGCTTTTACGGGCAACATGTATCTCTTTGCCTTCCACCTTGATCTCTGTCTCATGATGGAATTGTTGTTTCAATTCGCCTTTGGGGCCTTTTACCGTTACTTCAGTACCCTGTACCGAGATGTTGACCTTATCGGGTATGGTAATGGGTTTTCTTCCAATTCGTGACACGTTATACTCCTAAACTTTTTTACTACGAAATGTAGCAGAGAACTTCTCCGCCGACATTTTCCAATTTAGCTTTTTTATTTGTCATGACGCCTTTGGACGTCGAAAGGATCGCAACACCAAGATTCGATTTGACCCGCGGAAGGGTTTTTACGCCGGAGTATTTTCTCAAACCGGGCGTACTGACCTTGGAAATATGTTTGATCACGCTTTTTTGTTTTTCATCATATTTGAGATAAATACGAATGATGCCCTGTATGCCGTCGTCAAAATTCGTATAATCTTTGATGTAGCCCTGTTCCAAAAGGATCTGCGTGATGTCGCGTTTCACATTGGACGCCTTGATATCCACGCTTTTCTTCTTGGCCTGTATGGCGTTGCGAATCTTTGTTAAATAATCTGCAATGGGATCCGTCATTGACATTGAAAAAACTCCTTACTTTGTAAAAACGTCAAAACTTTAATGTATCGATCTACCAGGATGCTTTACGAATACCCGGAATCTCTCCGCTAAGCGCCAGCTGCCGGAAGCAGATACGGCACATAGCGAATTTCCTCATATAAGCGCGCCGGCGGCCGCACCGTTTGCACCGCGTCACTGCCCGCGTTGAAAATTTCGGCTTCTTCTTCGTTTTAGCTACCCATGCTTTTGTTGCCAAAGTCTTACTCCTTTAACATCTGTCAGTTTATCAGAAATACTATTTTTTTCTAAACGGCATACCGAACTCTTTAAGAAGCTCGTATGCTTCTTCATCAGTCCTGGCCGAGGTCACGATCGTAATATCCATACCGCGCACGCGATCCATTTTGTCGACATCGATCTCAGGGAATATGACCTGCTCTTTGACGCCCAGAGTATAGTTGCCCCGCCCGTCAAATGATTTGTCCGGAACGCCTTTGAAATCTCGGATACGCGGGATCGCTACATTCAGCAACCGATCGAGGAATTCATACATCGTGGCGCGGCGAAGCGTTACAAAACAAGCGATCGGAACGCCCTGGCGTAATTTGAAATTCGAGATCGCTTTTTTCGCTTTCCGGATCGACGGTTTCTGGCCGGTGATCGAGACAAGGTCATGCACCGCTGCATCGAGCAGCTTGGAGTCCTGCGTTGCGGCGCCCACGCCCATATTGATCACCACTTTTTCGATCTTTGGGGTCTGCATGACATTCTTATAATTGAATTTTTTCTGCAGAGCCGGGATGATACGCGCTTTGTAGTCCTCGAACAAACGTACTTTATAATTTTTATCGACTGCTTCCCTTTTCCCGTGCACGGCATCGCCGGCGGCGCCTTTTTTTGCCGCTTTTTCTTTGGGTTCTTTAGCCTTACCCTCTTTGACCGGTTTGGCGTCTTTACCTTCTTTTACTTCCTTAGCCATCTATGATTCCTCGTTAAAAAAATAAAACTTCTGGATATTAGTTTATAACTTCACCGGTCGCTTTGGCGAATCTCACTTTTGAGCCGTCTTCCAACTTCTTGTGACCGACGCGTGTCTTTTTCCCGTTATGTACCAACATGACTTTGCATGCCTGGATCGCGATCTCTTTTTCCTGAATGCCTCCCTGCGGATTCTGCTGACTGGGTTTGATATGTTTCTTGCGTAGATTAATGCCTTCGACAAGAACTTTATCCTCGTCACGGAAAACCTTCAAAACTTTACCTTGTTTTCCTTTTTGGTTACCGGAGATAACCATCACGGTGTCGTTTTTCTTGATAATCATATTCTGCCTTTTATTCTTTACGTAAAACTTATAAAACTTCAGGAGCCAGCGAAACGATCTTCATGAATTGTTTCTCACGAAGTTCCCGCGCAACGGGACCGAAGATACGTGTGCCGGTCGGTTCTTTGTCCTTATTGATCAATACGGCCGCATTTTCATCGAACCGGATATAGGAACCGTCCTTGCGGCGGGTCTCCTTGCGAAGACGCACTACCACAGCGCGCGCAACGTCGCCTTTTTTTACGCCGCCGCCCGGGATTGCATCTTTCACGGAAACGATGATCTCGTCGCCCAAATGCGCATACCGTTTGGAAGTGCCGCCCAAAACGCGGATACACATTACTTTTTTAGCGCCGGAATTGTCCGCAACAGTTAATCGGGTATATTCTTGTATCATGGCTTAACTCACAATTTTATATTAAAGAAATAATTAATCCGCTTTTTTAACAACTTCGACCAGTCTCCAACGCTTGTTCTTGCTGAGAGGGCGTGTTTCCATGATCTTGACAACGTCGCCGATGCCCGCTTCTTCTTTTTCGTCATGCGCCATTAATTTTGCCGAGCGTTTAATATATTTTTTATAGGTCGGGTGCACTACTTTACGTTCGATCTTCACTAAAATGCTTTTCTGCATTTTGTCGCTGACCACGGTCCCGACGCGGACTTTTCGGTTATTGCTGCGCGGCTTATTATCGGTTTGTTCGGACATGAACCATTTCTCCAGGATTCTTTAAAATAAAATCACTTAAATTATTTGACTGCTAATTTCTTCAATATCTGATATTCCGTATTGAACTCATTCTTACGTGGATGCACGCGCAGGCGGCTGACCGCTTTGCGCAGTTTCGCCATATCAAAATTGATCTTTTCGCCTTTGATGACGTTCGCCACTTCCGGGATCTGGAATTTTCCAGCGATCTCATTGAGCATCGTATTGGCTTTGGCTAATTCGGCTTTGATCTTTTCCTCTTTCATCACGGTCTTCATGATGGCGATCTCTTTTTTGGTTTCGCCGACCTTCAGCTTATTTTCCAATTGCCCTGTGGCAAGCTGAAAACGGAACTGGAAAAGATTGTTTTCCGCATCCGCCAGCATCCCGTTTATCTCTTCCGTGGGCAATCCCCTTATTTCATGTGGTTTCATATTCTATGCTCTCCAAACTTTTTCTATTAAGCGTGAATTTCTCCGCGCGACACAAACTTTGTTTTTAAAGGTAATTTGAAAGCGGCCAAACGGAACGCTTCACGCGCCAGTTCCTCCGTCACGCCGTCGATCTCGAACATCACGCGGCCTGGTTTGATCACAGCCACCCAGAACTCAGGCGCGCCTTTTCCGGATCCCATACGGGTTTCGGCAGGTTTTTTTGTGACCGGTTTATCGGGAAAAATACGGATCCAGATCTTGCCGCCGCGTTTGATATACCGCGTCATGGCAATACGCGCCGCTTCGATCTGCCGGCTGGTGATCCATCCGCATTCCATTGATTTCAATCCATACGTTCCAAAACTTACTTCATTGCCGCGCGTCGCTTTGCCCCGCATTTTACCGCGATGGTGTCTTCTGAATTTTACTTTTTTCGGCATTAACATGATCTAGGGTCTCCTGAACAATAGGTTACTACTTGGTTTCAAACGGGCTGAGCACTTCGCCTTTGCAGATCCACACTTTGATGCCGATCTGTCCGTAGGTGGTTTTGGCCGTTCCATGGGCAAAATCGATATCGGCGCGCAGGGTATGCAGAGGCACGCGGCCTTCATTATACCGATCGGCACGCGCCATTTCAGCTCCGCCTAATCGGCCGCTGACCGCAACGCGGATACCTTCGGCGCCCATACGCATGGCGGCACGGGTCGCATTTTTCATCGCACGGCGGTACGGGATCTGGCTTTCAAGCTGGCGCGCAATGTCGGTCGCAACCAGATACGAATCCATTTCGGGGGATTTGATCTCGGAAATATTCAAACGGATCTCTTTTCCGGTTAACTTTTTCAATTCTTCACGCAACTGATCGACGTCCTTGCCTTTTCGGCCAATCACAATGCCGGGACGGGCAGTGTGGATCGTAATGGTAATGACCTCGGCTTCTTTTTTGATGCGTTCAATGGCGATCTTCGCCACGCGGGCATCTTTAGGAAGACGGTTACGCAAATAACTGCGGAGCGTCAGGTCTTCCTGCAATTTGTCGGCAAAATTCTTTTCATCAAACCAACTGGAATTCCAGGTTTTGATGATGCCTAATCGTAAACCGATCGGATGCGTTTTCTGTCCCAAAATTTCCTCCGTATAACTTTTGATTTAAAACAAACTATGCTTTTTCAGCCACCACAACGGTGATATGGCTGGTTCTCTTGCGGATCATGGAACGGCGTCCCATGGATCCTGCGCGGCCGCGTTTGAGCATCGGCCCGCCGTCGACAAAAATTTCTTTGATGAACAAATTGTGCGAATCAACACCCGGCTTGACGAACAGGATATTCGCAACGGCCGAACGAACGGTCTTCTCGATCAGGGTTGCCGCATTCTTCCGTGTGAAGTGCAGGATCGTGATCGCTTCCTCCGTACCTTTGCCGCGGACCAATTCCGCCACCCGGCGCATCTTGCGGGGAGAGATTCTTAAATGTTTTGTTAAGGCAGTACCTTCCATAATTGCTCCAGCTATTAAACTTTAATATGATTCTACTTTTTTGCCGCAGGCGCCGTAGTGGTCGCGGCAGATTTAGCTCCCGAGTGCCCGCGGAACGTACGCGTCGATGCAAATTCACCTAATTTATGACCTACCATATTTTCCGTCACATACACGGGGATGAATTTATTCCCGTTGTGAACCGCGAACGTATGTCCCACGAAATCCGGAGAGATCGTGCAGGAACGCGCCCATGTTTTCGTAACTTTTTTTACGTTGGACTTGTTCATCGTCTCAACTTTTTTTACGAGATTGGCGTCTAGAAAAGGGCCTTTTTTGATCGAACGACTCATGATACAACTTCCTCTATGCTAAAAAATTACTTCCTGCGTTTAATGATGCTTGCGTTGGTACGGTGATTCTTCTTACGCGTCTTATAACCTTTGGTCGGCTGGCCCCAAGGGGTCACCGGATGCGGATTACCTTGAGGTGAACGGCCTTCGCCGCCTCCGTGCGGATGGTCGACGGGATTCATCACAACGCCGCGGTTATGCGGACGTTTGCCCATCCAGCGTACACGCCCGGCTTTTCCGATGGTAATATTCTCATGTTCCAGATTGCCGATCTGACCAACGGTCGCGCTGCAATTTTCAAGAACCTTGCGGATTTCACCTGAAGGGAGACGCAGTTGAACATAGCCTTCCTCACGTCCTACGATATTGGCAAATGCGCCGGCGGAACGCGCCATCTGGCCGCCTTTGCCGAGTTTCAATTCGACATTATGAACATCTGTTCCGACCGGGATCGCTTTGAGCGGCAATGCATTTCCTAATTTGATCTCAGCCGTTTCTCCCGACATGACCTTCTCGCCCACCTGGAGACCTTTAGGCGCCAAGATGTAGGATTTTTGTCCGTCGATATACTGGATCAATGCGATATGGGCGCTGCGGTTCGGATCGTATTCGATGCCGATCACTTTGGCTTCCACGCCATGCCGTTCTCTTTTGAAATCGATGACGCGGTACTGCTGCTTATGTCCGCCGCCGATGAATCGGGAGGTAGTATGGCCGATATTATTACGGCCGCCCGTTCTTTTCTTGGGTTCGAGCAGTGACTTTTCCGGCGTTTTTTTCGTGATTTCATTGAAATCGGAAACGCTGATATACCGGCGGCTCGGGGTATACGGTCTATACGTTTTTACTGGCATGTTCTCTGTTCTCCACTTGTTGCCGGATAATTTTTTTCCCGGCATACTTTTTAATTAATTATGCGCCTTCAACAAATTCGATCTTGTTATCTTTAGCTAATGTAATAACGGCCTTTTTCCAGCTGCGGCTGTGTCCGTAGTTCACGCCGCCTTTGGTATAACGCACTTTGCTTTTCCCCATGACGTTGCTGGTGCGCACGCTGTCGACCTTCACGTTGAATTTCTTCTCGACCGCTGATTTGATCTCGATCTTGTTGGCGTCCTTGGAAACTTCAAAAGCGTACTGATTCAGCGGCTCGCCGTTGCGTTTTTTCTTATCCTTCATGATCGTCATTTTTTCAGTAACGATCGGCCGTTTCAAAATTTTATTGACCGTGGAATTGTCCATTTTACCCTCTTACAATTTTTTTAGTTAGCCGATCCGAATGCGCTTTCGACAACCTTGATCGCGCTTTCGTGGAACAGCAGATAATCCGCATTCATAATATCATAGGTGGATGCGTCTTTGACCACGCTGACCTTTAAACCCGGAATATTGCGGCAGGATTTACGGAAATTGTCATAAGCCCGCGCGTCTTTTTCATCTTTCACGACATGGTTTTTATCGACGAGCATCAGCACTTTATTGATGCGGTTAGATTTTTTTGCGGTCTCTTCCACAACCTCTTCGGATTTTTTCTTACGGCCCTTGGTTTTGGCGCCTTCGGCTTTTACGCTGTGCTGTAAACCTAAGCTCGCTAAAACACTGAACACTTCTTTGGTTTTGGGAACGTCCGCGCAAAGCGAATGGAAATCCTCGACGATCATGATCTTATTATCGGTCGCTTTATAGGTCAATGCCGATTTACGCGCAATACGTTTGACCTTGGTATTCACATCTTTTTTGTAGAGATGCGGGTGCGGACCGAATGTGATCGCGCCGCCCGGCCACAAGGGGGTCTTTACGGATCCTGCGCGCGCGCCGCCGGTACCTTTTTGCTTCCAGGGTTTTTTGGTTGTACCGGAAACGAAGGAACGTGTCAGCGTGTTGTGCGTACCGTGACGTTTGTTCGAGCGTTCCGCAACTACCGCAAGATAGACCGCATGATCATTCGGCTCGATACCGAAGATGTCTTTAGGCAAATCGACTTTTCTTCCCGTGTCTTCGCCTTTGATCGTTTTAACTTCTACTTTCATTTCAAACACCTTTATACTTAAAAGCTTCTAAATGGCTTATTCGCCGTTTTTACGAATTTCGATATAGGAATTGGTCGCTCCGGGAACGCTGCCTCTGATGAAGAGCACGTTGGATTCTTTATCCACACGTACGACCTTAAGATTTTTGATCGTGACACGGTCCGTTCCCATACGACCGGCCATGCGCATGCCTTTGAAAACGCGCGAAGGATCGGAACTTCCGCCGATGGAACCGGGCGAACGCGGACGGTCGGATGCGCCGTGCGTCGTTTCGTTGATACCGCCGAATCCGTGGCGTTTAACGACGCCCTGGAAACCTTTTCCCTTGGAAATGCCGATGACCGTAACTTTCTCGCCTTCCTGAAACATGTCCATCTTTACTTCTGCACCCAACTGGAACTCGGAAATATTGAAATCCTTGAATTCCCTGAAGATCTTCGGGAAACGTTCGGCCAGGTTGGCTTTCTTACTGTGGCCCTGGATCGCTTTGGACGTATGCTTAGCCGTCTTGGAACCGACCGCTAACTGCACCGCCTCGTACCCGTCTTTTTCTTTGGTCTTGATCTGGGTCACAATATTCGGCACCGTTTCAATAAGGGTAACAGGAACGATATTTCCGCTTTCGTCGAAAATATTGCTCATCCCTATTTTTCTTCCAATCATACCGCTCATGATATCTATACTCCTGGTAAGAAGTCCCCCGCCGCTGGCGGGGTTCGTTCTGCAAAATTTAAATCTCATCCCCGATTATCGGGAGTTCTTATTACGCTGTCGCTGTTACTTTTAGTTCAATATCCACGCCTGCAGGCAATTCCAATTTAGATAATGCCTCGACCGTTTTATTCGTCGCATTCAGGATACAGATCAGGCGTTTGTGAATGCGGGTTTCGAACTGCTCACGCGACTTCTTGTCCACATGCGGTGAGCGCAAGACCGTGTAAATGGTCTTGTCGGTCGGCAACGGAATAGGACCGCTGATGATCGCCCCTGAACTTTTCGCCGTACGAATTATTTTATCGATCGATTTATCGATCAGATTATGATCGTAGGCTTTGAGTTTGATTCGGATTCCTTGTCCAGTCACGGTAATTACTCTCTTGTTTTATTACTTAATTAACTAACAAAAATCTTTTACTTCAGGATCTTGGTGACGACGCCGGCGCCGACGGTTCTTCCGCCTTCGCGG
>CAZHUW010000073.1:0-14522 GCA_964535295.1 uncultured Bacteroidota bacterium | reverse complement strand
CGTTCCCAGCCAAATAAGCGGTAAAGCCAGCGCCAAGCCCAATGAACTTTTGACGGTGCATGATGGAAATCATTCGCCGCAACGGATAATCACCGCGGTATATATATCCGGGGATGGGTGCTACAGCTTTATGATAGTCGGTCCCTGCTAGCCGCAAGACTTTCAGTCGTTCGCGGAATTTGAGAAATAGCGGATTGTTACCAAGCCAGGCGGTACTAACATAACCAATGGCATCTTGATGTGTCGCGACAAATTCCAATATCCGCGAGGACGAACTTATCACAGAGTCACCGGGAACGATGATCGCCGAAGCGGTCAAGTGTTCCTGATTCGTTACCTGCTCTCGCAATAAATAATAATTCCCTGATTTGCGACTGTCAATAACGAGTTTTACATTACCAATATTTTGTGAATACCCGAGCGTATCTGCAATATCACTCCAAAGAATTATTTTCCCGATCAGCAGATCACGCAATTGATCCAAATCCAGTTCATCAATCACATTTTTGGCGTTTACTACAAATGCAATGCCGTCCAATGCCAGTTTTTGAGAATACACTTTTATATCGTGGCGAATTAGAAAATCTGTCTCCGCCGAATCCAACTCACGCGTAGAAATGATACACTCAACGTCATTATTCAATAGACTGCCAATGGCATAATTGGTCGTTCCAAGTTTAAGATTCAACTGAGCGTTCGGGTAATTCATTTCAAATTCACGCTTCTGTTTTTCAATAACCGAAGACACCAATTCATCGCATATAATATTCAATCTCCCTGATGTCGGTGAATTGGCTTCTTCTTTTTGGCGACATGAAAGAAGAAGGAAGCACACGAAAAGACTATACAGTGAAAAATGCATTTACAGTTATTCCTTTTCTACTTCTTTTTCCTGATCTGAATCCACAAGATGATCGTGTTGATAATACGTATGTACGATCCGATAGATGCCATAGCCTATCATAGTCACTCCCATCATGGTCTTGAATTTGGGTTCGTAACTGCCCGGCATCCATTCCATATCTAGGATACATAAGCCCAAAATTACAAAAAGCATTCCAACGGTGATCTTAAAATAACGATTAAATGTCGAATTCATGAGTACACTGTATGGGTTTAAGAATTCGATATTTCCCTAAATCATTTTGACAAAAAATATACTTTAATCTCAACACTTTTGCAAATCATTCACCCTCACACCGGAGCACAAAGTAGAATTTGACAATAATTGCTTAAATGTATATCTTTTTTCGCTTCGACATTCATTTCTTTGCATTCTAACACAAGAACAAGATCGAACACGACTGCTGAAAATATAACGAGGAGTAAATATGACCAACAAAGAGTCAAAAAACGAATCTGAGAACAGATCGTTCATGCAAATTGAGTGGTTCTGGGTCATAGCGGGTTCAGTAGTCGGGCTTCTTCTCATCGGATTGCTTGTATTCATGAGTTCCGTGAAATTTCATAACCCTGCCATCCCTTACTTAATAGGCGGTTTGGCTTATGTTATTACGGGAATGATCCTTGGACACTATTCCCCTGGCCACACCGTTAAGGAAACCGCTATTTCCGGAATAATAATTCCAATTGTGGGACTTATACTGATAAAATTTAATATTGTGCAAACTCATATTGAGAACCTCAACCTAATTCAAACGATTGTATTGATTATCGGGGGTGTAGTTCTGACTGAACTGGGTGGTTGGATAGGCGAAGAGCTTGAAGGCTATGACCACCCTACCAAATTCATTCAATGGCACTGGATAATCGTCGCATCGGTGATCGGATTCATGCTTAATTGCTTCATTCTTTTTTTTGTTGCATTGTTCGTTTACAAACTTATTCCTATCACTATTTTCCTGGCTTTGAGTGTTCTTGTATCAGGAATCGTTGCAGGTTATAAATCGCCAGGACATACGGAAATAGAGTGTGGTATTGCCGGCGGCATAACTATCCTCCTTGATTACCTTTTTCTGGCATTCGGGCTGGAAATTGAGATCCCTCTTTGGATATTATTCATTGCACTCATCGGTGGCGGTATTTTCGGATTATTTGGAGGCTGGATCGGTGAAAGAATTCAGCAAAACGAAGAAACTGAAAAGAATGTATCTAAAGGAAACTGAGGACTATTCCTTATTCATTGGACAATTTTGAGTCGCAAGCGCCGCACCTCAAAAAAAACAATTCCTGCGGCCACCGAAGCATTCAAGGATTCAATTGCCCCGTACATAGGAATATGGATCAGAAAATCACAATTCTCTTTGGTCAGGCGACGCATACCCTCACCCTCGCTGCCGATGACAATTCCGATATGATCCTTTACGTCAATGTCCGAATAAGTTTTTTCAGTACCCATCGATGTTCCGTAAATCCAGACACCCTGATCCTTTAATTCTTTTAAGGTTCGGGCCAAATTGGTCACTTGAACAATCGGAATATGTGATACAGCGCCTGCGGATGTTTTCATTACGGTCGCACTGACTTCGGCAGAATTATGTTTTGGAATAATGATTCCATGAAACCCAGCGCATTCAGCGCTTCGGATAATGGCCCCGAGATTATGAGGATCAACAATCTCATCCAAAATGGCTATAAGGGCTTTCTCACCGTTTGTTTTGGCTTTCTCAAAAATGTCATCCAGTGACCCATAAACAAACTCCAAATGTTTCAGCTTTGCCAATACACCTTGATGATTCTGGTTGGTAGCTAATTCATCCAAAATCTGGTGCGTAACCTCTTTGGTCCTGATCTTGGCATTTCTGGCTTCCCGCTGTAACTCAGAAACCCCTTGAGCTGATCTTAAAAAAAGAATTTCTTCTACTTCAGTGCCACTTCTTAGCGCCTCCATAACAGCTCTCCGACCGTATATTATATTTTTATGGTTCAACGCTTATTCCTTTGCAGTGGTTTCAAAATGCGGTTGGCCATTATACCGAAAAGGTTCCTAATTAAAGCTAAGATGCCAAAGTCTTTTTCCGAAGACGTCTGATAGATCAGGACCAAGCCAAGGATACCGAGAAAGACATTCATGAACCACATGGCAACAAATGGATTTAACAACTGCCGATCGGCAAAATTCTCACCCAGAATAAGGCAGAAATAATAGGCAATGAAAAAGAAAAGACTAATGCCTCCGGCGATGCCTAAATTTCCTTTACGTGCCCTGACCCCGATCGGCGCGCCCAGCATAACAAACACGATACAGGCTACCGGAATGGAATACTTCTTATTTACTTCTACCATCAGTTGATCCATCAGACGCTGATAATTGTTTGTTGAATTCAATGCCGTAGACACTTGCTGAAGGCTGAAGGCTTTTAAACCTTCGGCAGAATCGGGTCTTACTGCAAGGGCGAATGCCTTCACCGAGTCTTCTTTTGAAAGTTTACGCATTACGGCAGGGTTACTACTGTCTGAAGTCCTTTGAAGGATGGCCTGTAAATTACGATATACGCTGTCAGTGAGAGTCGTTTGGAGATGTTTGCCGGAAGTGTCAACCGTTAAATTCATATTCATGAAGGCATCATGAATATTATCAAGAAAAGACTCTCTTAAGAAATAACGATGTAAATATCCCATGCCCTTCTCATCAAGTTGTGCCACCAGTTCCGGATTTTTTTCGACCGCTTTGATAACCCGATCAAGCTGCTTGTCCCTTTCTTTTTTATGCCGCTGAACATCTTCCATCAACTGCGAAATGTTTTTTTCGCGCTCATTATGAAAAGTCTCATCATTTTTTTTCAGCGAAAGGTTTTCGACCGGTACGATCACCCTGTATTTGACAAATACCACTTTTTGATAATTAAGCGGTTTTCGCGGATTCAACTCGTGAATTTCGCCGTTTTCCAAGGTCAATATCATATCTTCATCCGCTTCATCTATCTCGATAGTCCCTCTTTCTGCAGTGATGGTTCGCGCAGCATCACGCTGAGTCCTGTCATATATCGTTATCCCGTAAATGGACGATCCTAATTCATCTTTGTTCTCAACGATCATGCTGAAATTCTCAATTCCTTCCAGGTAGATGCCCGGTTCGATAGTCAGGGTAGGACGCTTGGTTTGAATATTTTTTTTTAGAACGCGTGCGTGATGATTGGCCACCGGTAATATCCTGTCATTAAACACAAACAAACCGTAGGTCATTAAACCCGCGAGAACGATAACCGGTACCAGAAGAGTCACAAAATTAATACCTCCGGCCTTCATTGCTGTTACCTCGTTGTCAGAAGACAATCGGCCGAAAGCCATGATGGTTGCAACCAACACAGACATGGGCACGACAAGAACGATGATTCCTGCGAGATTATAAGCGATGAACTCAAAAATGATCTGCAGGCTTATTCCCTTACCGATGATATATTTCATCGCCTGCAAAACGAAATTCAGCACCAGCATTGTCGTGATCAGTGATAAAGCAAAAAAGAATGGGCCGATATGTTCGCGAATGATGTATCGGGCAAGAATAAACATGATTAATAGGAAGGGCTAGGATTTCAACAGGTTGATCTGATCGCGGATCTTGGCAGCTAACTCGTAATTTTCAGACTCGATGGCTTTCTGCAATTCTTTTTCCAGTTTATCAATCGTATTGGGCATAACAGGAGATTCGGAACCGGGTGCACCTTCGGGGGACTTAATGGACTTTGTATTAGAGCTGGGTTGTCCGTCAACTTCCAGACCTGCAACATTCATGACATCCTCATTAACAAAAATAGGAGCGCCGACGCGAATAGCGATCGCAATGGCGTCAGAAGGTCTTGAATCAATGACCTGTTCTCCTACACTGTTACTGCTGATATATATGGTGGCAAAAAAAGTGTTCTTATTGAGTTCCGTTATAACGACTTTTCGCACTTCCGCATCCAATGCTTCAAGGAATTGCACGGCGAGGTCATGTGTGAACGGCCTGAAGGGCTTGATTCCTTGAAGTTCCAAAGCAATGGCATGGGCTTCCGGTGCACCGATCACGACCGGCAGAATCCGATTCTTATCCTGATTCGTTTCGATCAACTGGAGGATATAACCGTTGCTCTGCTCGTCTTCAATGATCCATTTTATTTCAACGGGGACGTCCATCCCGAGTTCACCCTTTAGATTAAATCACAACATTAACTTAACAAACAACCACTACAAAATCAATTCATTTACCTCAAAAATCAGGTTTGAGGCGGATCAGTCTGTTTACTTTTTGGCACAAACATCTTTGGCTTCTTAACCGGAGCGGTATCCGATTTAACCTCTTCACCTTTGACTTCACCCTCAACAGTCGTCGGTGCAATGGGCTTCGGTGTAAAGCTCTTGGGCGCTTTCGCGGCTTCTTTCGGAGTGTCGGCAACTTCGAGAGGTTTTAGTTCATGGTAATAGGCGTTTCCGTTGACACTCCAACCAAAACTTATTTTATTATCTGCATCCTGTATTTTGCCGTGAATATCTTGTTTTGGAAGCTCATTCCACCGGCCATGACGCCAATGAGTAAAAATACGCGTTCCCAACTCGACACCACTGCTGGGTTCATCAAGAAAGCGGAATCGCGCCATGCAGGTATTCTCATTCCGCGTAAGTTCTCCGAAAAACCAAGTACGATCAAAGAAAGGCTCGCGCACTTTTCCGTACGTATCGGCAATATTTAGGTAACCCTCGCCAAACTCGAACTTGAATTTCAAAAGTTTGAGTTCTCGTCCGGCACTCACGCCGTCGCTTATTTCTGTGAATTCTATCCATGGTCCCAAACCGTTCGTGGCCGGGTTGTAAAAAGAAAATCGTTTAGGTTTATTACTGTCCGTCAAAATTCGGCTTTTCCATAATTCAATTGACATTATCCTGCTCCTTCAAAAAAGAATAACTCGGGAATTTCATCGATGATCCCAAAAAAATAACAATAACTGTAAAATTCTCTCAATCCCTCCAGTTCATCTTTACCAAGGTAAAACTGAATATTATCCGTTAAATAAGCAACATAAAAATCAGCGGACTTTCCGCCGGTTTTTTTTGCAGCATGGTCGGCCGCAATCTCATTGATGTGATCGACGCCCATATTTCGCGATTCGATCAACGCTTTAACGTCCTGCGGCGTGAGTGCCTCTTTGATGCCGGCCCAGAATGAGTAAACAAAAGGTAAACCGTCCGTAAGATCATTCCATTCATCACCGAGATCCAGTTTATTATCCATGAGGCCGCTTTGTTCCAACGCATTGTCGCCAATGATCAGCGCCGCATCGCTCTTTGTCAGCATCTGCCGCAGATCGGGTTCCATAGGTATCAGAACCGGCTCAATATCGTATTTCTCGCGCAGTACGATCTCCAAAAGAGCAACGGATGTCCTGCTACTGTTATCAACGGCAATGTTTCGAAGATCCGACAGATTTTTGTTAAAGAAAAGCTCAACGCTGTTCACTTCCTGATGAGATACCACACCGATATCGGGTACAATACTCAATAATCGTTCGCGTCGGATTCGGGAATATTCGATGGAAGGAATTAGGGCCAAATCAACTTCTTTATGTAGAAGTTTTTGAGAACAGACTGAAGGGATATCGTAGCTAACACTAAAACGGGCGTTTGCCGGTACGCTCTCAATTCCGTAGATAATTGGTTTCGTATTAAGGTATTGAACCGCCGATACTTTTAGTTTTCCGTTACTTTCCGGCATGCTTTTATCTAGTTGTCCTCATCCTCTTCCCCGTCTTCGTCTTCTGCATTGCCTACATCAGCATCGTCGGAAAGTTCCATTTGAGGCAACTCAATATCCTTGCAGATATCTACCGCCTGAGTCAGTTTCTCCTGCGGCACTAAGATCTTAATCTCTGATAAGTCTCCAACCCAGACCACATTCATGTGGTCCTTTTGTGACAGGATGGTATTTTCAATGCCTGCCGCCTGCAGTTGATCGCTGATTAGTTCGGCTTGATGTTCATAGCTTACCGTTTTGACAACGGCCCAGCCTTCGATCAACTCACTCATAGATAATTATCTTTATTTTGAACCGAGAGTCTTCAACCAATACTCGGCAATTTCTCGCCATTTCCGGCTCGTTTTCGAATTCTGATAATACTTGATCGCCTCAGAGGTATTGCCGTATTTACGGTAAGCGTCTGCAACTTCGAAATTCAATGCCGCCGTTGTTTCCGCATCATTCGAGGCAGTTAAACCCTTTAACCCGTGATTGATGGCCTGCTGGTAATCACCTGTAACATTGTAGCAATTGGTCAATTCCAACCGTGATTTTGCATTGTTCGGGTTGCTTGCGACCGAACTCTCAAGAACCGTTATGGATTCTTTTAATTGCCCCAAGCCGTCTTTCAGAACTTTGCCTTTTAGGTAAAGCATTCCGTCATCGGTCGGATTGTCTTTGAGATAAAGATCGATGGTTTCAATTGCTTTTTTAAATTCTTTGGTGTCAACATACAAATTGGCTTTATAGCTGATGGCAAGCGTGACGACTTCCTTTTCGCCGTTCTTCATGTTAATCGCAATATCATAATTTTTAATTGCGCTTTGAAAATCGCCGAGTCGCTTGTAAGCCAAGCCCAGATTGGTATAGGCTTTTTGATAAGCCGGATCCAATTTGATCGCTTCCTGGAATTCCCTGACCGCAGCCGCATAATCGCCCTGCTTATAATAATCATTCCCGGCTTTGAACCGCGCTTTTGAGCCTTTTTGCGCATCGACGGAACTCAACTTTTCCTGGTTTTGTTTCTCGATCATTTCCTTCTGTTTCTTCCATGCTTCCAGTTTTCTCTGATATTCCTCTTCTTCACTTGTTTTTTCCTGTGCGGTGACAGAATAGGTCAACGAAAAAAGGATCGCGATTAAAAAAGGTATCCATGCTCTTTTCATGAAAAGTAACCTCCTTATGATTCATTTTTGGTAATGATCAGGAAATCAATGTTTAACTTAAAAAATATAACCTTCAGAAATGAAAGCGAGGCAATAATAATTTGTGCCGAAGGCGGGATTTGAACCCGCACGCCAAAGGCGCCACCCCCTCAAGATGGTGCGTCTGCCAATTTCGCCACTTCGGCCTGAATAACAATTTTAATCTATTCAATTCCTAATTGATATTCAATAAAAAACTAATCGGTAAACGATTAATTTTGTGGCGTTGGAAGCGCCGGCGCCTGTTGCCCGCCCTGTTCTAGCTCTTTTTCAATAATACCTTGTTCATCTCCCGAACTGCGTAAAGCCGGGATATTCAATGCCACGCTTAAGACCGCAAATAGTATTGCAAGTACGATGGTTGCTTTCGTCAGTGTATCGGCCGCTTGGCGACCGCTTAAGAACGCCGTCGAACTGCCGCCGAAAGTGCCGGCCAATCCGCCTCCTTTACTGGATTGCATCAAAATGGAAATAACCAGTAAAATACTTACCATAATGTGTACGACTACCAAAAATACAAACATTAGTTTCTCCTGTTTTTTATTTTTAATGTTAAATTAATTTTTCTGCTGTTTTAATTATCGCTGTGAAACTGTCTGCATCCAAACTGGCTCCCCCTACGAGTGCACCGTCAATATGTTCGCATGACAAGAGATCCTGAGCATTCTCCGGTTTAACGCTCCCGCCATATTGTATGATCATTTTCTCTGCAAATGCTTTCCCATATAGTTCTGAAGCCAAATTTCGTATAAAAAAATGAACTTCATTGGCTTGTTCTCGCGTGGCATTCTTCCCCGTTCCAATGGCCCAAACCGGTTCATAAGCGATAATGATTTTTTCGGCATCCGACGCTTTAATATCCTTCATTGCGCCCAAATAGTGTCTTTTAACCACATCTTGTGTCTGGCCGCTTTCTCTTTCTGCCAGTGTTTCCCCAACGCAAACGATCGGAATCATATTTTCGGCTAAGACAAAACCGGTTTTTTGGTTTACCGATGCGTCGGTTTCACCGAAATATTGTCTTCGTTCGGAATGACCAATGATCACATAGGAACAGCCGCTTTCTTTAAGCATTTCAGCTGAGATCTCACCGGTATACGCTCCTGATTTATGCAGGTAAACATTTTGAGCTCCAAGCCCGATCCTTGAATCCTTTATGCTGTCACGCACAGATTCTAAACTTACGAAGGGCGGACAAACAACCACTTCGGTTTTTCGAATATCTGTTAATTTCAGTTTAAGCGATCTTGCTAATTGCCGGGCTGACTGTGGCCCTTTGAACATTTTCCAGTTTCCGATAATGACTTTACGTCGCATCCTGCTCCTATTCATTCGTCAATGCTTCCAGACCCGGTAATTCCTTGCCCTCCAAATATTCCAATGAGGCCCCGCCGCCCGTCGATACATGCGTGACTTGTTTTTCAAATCCCAGTTCTGCCACGGCTGCTGCTGAATCGCCACCGCCCACTATGGTAATACAACCCTTTCTTGTAGCTTCGACCAGAGCCTCGGCTAAGGCTTTGGTTCCTTTGGCGTAGTTCGGCATTTCAAAGACGCCCATCGGACCATTCCATACGACGGTCCCTGCTGAGAGAATCGCTTTCCGGAAATTATCAACCGTACCGGCGCCAATGTCCAATCCCATCCAACCGGCCGGGATCGCATTCATAGCAACCGTTTTATGTTCCGCTTCGTTCTTGAATTCTTTTGCAATCACAGCATCGGAAGGGAAAACGATTTTTGCTTTGCTTGATTTGGCGCGTTCGATGATATCTTTGGCCATGTCGGCTTTTTCAGCTTCGAAAAGCGATGACCCGATCTCGAACCCCATCACTTTAGCAAAAGTAAATGCCATACCGCCGCCAATCAGGACCGTATCAACTTTTTTCATCAAATTCTCGATGACGTCGATCTTACCAGAAATTTTCGCGCCGCCTATAATCGCTACAAAAGGCCGCTTCGGGTTCTGTACCGCACTACCCAGATAACGTATCTCTTTTTCCATTAAATAGCCTGCGGCATTCTGTTTGAAATATTTAGTGATGCCGGCCGTCGAGGCATGCGCCCGATGGGCGGTACCGAAAGCATCATTCACATAAATATCGCCCAGCTTGGCCAGCTTTTGGCAAAAAGCGTCGTCGTTAGCCTCTTCTTCGTTATAAAAACGAAGATTTTCCAATAAAAGCACGTCGCCCGGTTTTAAACTACTCGATTGTTTTTCCACAACCTCACCGATACAATCCTCTGCCATCTGAACGGGCTTACCTAAAAGTTCACCGAGACGCGCTGCGGCGGGTTTCAGGGACATCGCAGGATTTTTCTTGCCTTTGGGACGTCCTAAATGACTCATGATCACCGGCATTCCGCCATCGGCAATAATCTTATTAATGGTCGGTAATGATTCGCGAATGCGAGTATCGTCTGTTATTTTACAGCTTTCGTCCAATGGAACGTTAAAGTCTACACGTAACAATACGCGTTTGCCCTTTAGGGCAATCTTATCTATCGTTAACTTATTCATACGATCACCTGATTTATTTTGCGATCTTCAGCAGCAAGTCGACAACGCGCAGAGAATAACCCCATTCGTTGTCATACCAGGAAACTATCTTGAAGAATCGTTTTTCGCCTTTAAGATTGTTTTGAACTGTTGCGAGCGAATCATAAATAGAGGATCGCCCGTCGTGAATGAAATCCGTTGATACTACTTCTTCATTAGTATACCCTAAAATACCTTTTAAATACGTTTCAGAGGCTTTCTTCATCAAACCATCGATCTCCTCGATCGAGGTATCCCGGTTGGCACGGAAGGTAAGATCAACAACCGACACATTGGGTGTGGGAACCCTGAATGACATTCCGGTCAATTTACCCTTTACGGCCGGAATCACTTCGCCGGCAGCTTTTGCGGCGCCGGTTGACGACGGAATGATATTGATCGCAGCAGCTCTGCCGCCGCGCCAGTCCTTTTTCGAAGGACCGTCAACGGTCTTCTGAGTCGCCGTATAGGAGTGGATCGTCGTCATCAGACCTGTCTCGATACCGATGCCTTCTTTGATTAACACATGGACAACAGGAACTAGACAGTTTGTCGTGCAGGATGCATTGGATACGATGTGGTGTTTGGATCCGTCATATTCATGATCGTTCACACCCATGACAATCGTTTTTACATCTCCTTTTCCGGGCGCCGAGATCAGTACTTTTCTCGCACCGGCAGCCATATGCCCTTTTGCCTTCTCTGAATCCGTAAATAAGCCGGTGGATTCGATGACAATTTCCACACCCAGTTCTTTCCAAGGTAGTTGCGATGGATCTTTCGTTGCCAAAACACATTTTACTTTGTGACCGTTTACTACCAATACAACATCGGTCTCTGAGTCAGACTTGCTTTTTTCGATTGAGAGTTGACCATCAAATTTTCCATGAATGGAGTCATACTTCAATTGATAAGCGAAGTATTTGGCGTCAGTACTCACATCGACAACCGCAACTACATCGATATCTTTACCCAAAAGACCTTTATCTACGATCGCATTGAATACCAGCCGTCCGATCCGACCGAATCCGTTTATCCCAACTTTTATTGCCATAGGATCTCTCCCAAGAGTTTGTTAAATATATAACATTCTTTAAGATGCGACCGAATTTACCTTAAATATCAAAAAAAGTCAAATTAATTCTCAGTTAGCAAGGAACTTGTTCTGATACTATTTTGTTAACATGGTAAATACTCCGTCCCAATTTTCCGGCGGAGGATTCTTCTTGAATTCATCGCAGCGTTCCAGATATACTTTCGACGGTTCATCATCCGGATCGGCGTTCAGTGCGGATTTAAAGCACACGATTGCCTCATCCCAGCGCTGTTGGCGATACGCGGAAAGGCCTTGATTATAATTCTCAAGCGCTTTCTTCTTCGTTGCGGTTATACCGACGGATGTACGCGCGACGACCTCGAAAACCTTCACGCCTTTGACTTTACCTTTGACGCGGATAAGGTCCAGTTCACGTGTAATGATCTCGTTTTTGACAAGTTCCTGCGTCCATTCGCTGATCATGATATAGGAACCGTATTCCTTATTGGCGCCTTCAAGCCGTGATGCAAGGTTCACGTTATCGCCCATAACGGTGTAATCGAATACGCTTTGCGAACCCATGTTACCGAGAACGACCTGACCGCTATTGATACCGGCGCGCGCGCGTAGTTCGGGGCGCCCTTCTTTTTTCCATTTCACACGCATCTCGACAAGTTTTTCCTGCATTTCAAGCGCGGCATAACATGCCTTGTGCGCATGGAGTTCATCGGGCAAAGGCGCACCGAATTCCGCCATGATGGCGTCTCCCTCGTATTTATCGATGATACCGTCGTACTTCATGATAATATCGGTCATTGCTGTGAGATATTCATTCAATAAATGAACGAGTTCCGTCGGTGTTAATTTTTCACTGATCGTTGTAAACCCTGCTACGTCAGAGAACAAAATGCTCAGAAAACGAACTTCACCGCCGAGTTTCAAGAGACCAGGATTTTCGATCAGCTGCGATACCACTTTCTCCGGCAGATACCGGCCAAAAGCATTACGGATGGTCGCTTTTTCTTTGCGCTCGCCGAGATACTGGAATAACACATTACCAACGTAAGTAAATCCGATCGCCAGAAGGGGGGTAACCATCTGCATATGAATATTGAGGAATGCGAATAAGTAAAATGCCACGGCGGTGACACCCAGCATAATCAGCAGGAATATTGGAAATGCCAGCAGCGGTTTCTGCAGGCGGCTAACAAGTAAAAAAACTAGAAAGGAGGCTAAAGTAACGATCAAAACACGGATCCAATCCGCTTGGGCCGTAATGTAATTGTCAGTCAGGATCGTATTGATCGCGTTCGCGTGGATCTCGACCCCCGGCATCAAGGTTTCAATTTTCTGCCCTTCTGCATTCCTCGCTTCGCTTAGAGGAACCGGGAAAACGTCGTGCAATTCCTCCATCGTCGCGCCGAGAAGCACGATCTTGTCTTTGAAAAATCCTTGTTGGAGAAGTCCAATGGGCTCGCCGTTGGCATCAATAAGCCCGTCAAAGGCATCGATATCCGCTTCCGGCTTCAGATCAAACGCCTCATCGTCCACGACCTGATCAAAAGACTTATACGGATACGTTCTAAGGGGTCCTTGAAAATTGATGAGAAACGAGTATTGTTTGTATTTCTTGACGACCTTATCGCCAAATTTGAAAAAGTTTTCGTTGTTTTCGATCGCAACGGTGTCCGGAATATCATAATATTTCTTCAAGATCTCCACGGCAAAAGAATAGTACTTTTGTTCTCCTTCGCCGTCCGATCCGATCTGATCCTCCACCAGATACTGACGCCAGAAACCGTCGATATCATTAGTCACACCGACAAAACCCCATTTACCGCCGTTATTAATAAACTTCTCGAGAGGCGTCACTACCTGATCGTATTGGCCCTGTCCTCCGCCGACCTCGGCTTTCACGACTTTCCCGGCAAGAACGACATTTCCGCATTCTGCAATCGCCTTGGCCAGATCATCGTCTTTTTCAAGACCGTTATAATCCGGAGCATCAAAAACAACGTCTATACCTACTACTTTGGCGCCGGCCCTATACATATTGCGTATAAAATGTGCGTAATAAGACCGCGGCCACGGGTAGCGGTCGTTGACCGAATTACCGGACTGATCGTCAATCGCAACGATTACGATAGGAGATTCTTCGGTCTTGATCTTTTTTTCGTTATCCACGTATTGGTAACGAAAACCGAAACGCGCATCCAGTGTTTTCAGCTCAATACTTTCGATCGCTTTGACGTTGACCAAAAAACTTCCGAACCACACGGCCAGGAGCGTGATAAAAACGCCGGACATGGTTTTGTTCTTAAATCCGGCGAAATAGATGCCCAAAAACATCGCCAGCAGGGATAAAACCGTTAATCCAATGTTAAGTAAATAGAACAGGACAATAGACTCGCTCATATCAGGTAAGAGCTTGAGCAGAAGATTGGGAACAAAAACGAGCAGCGCAAAAATGAGGCATAAAAATGCCCATTTGTTCTCCATCATTTTCTTAAAAAAAGAATCGTTTGCCATACGGAGCCTCGCAAATTTGATCGTGTCTAAAATAGGTAAGATTTAGTGAACGGATATAAAATAAAACCTAACCCGGAGCACCCGGGTTAGGTTTTATTATTTGTCAGAACTTTACATATTAGAAAAAGTATTCATAGCGGGCAGAGAACAAGCTGTTGATCTTGGATGATGTCCCCGTCTGAACCCCGTTCGAATCATATTTCGGTATCTTGAGGCCGGAGGTCAGGTTAAAATTCAATGTGAATGTATGGTTCTTATAAAAATTGAACCTCTGTCCTAGGTTGATACTCGTCAGGCTGAGATCCGGTGCATTGGGAATCGTAACGCCGGCGTATGCGAGTCCGCCGTATACATTAAGTATCAGGTTATCTTTATTCAATAACTGATAATCACCCGATACTCCGAAACCGGTCGCCGATGATTCATTTTTCTTGGCATTGCTGTTGGAATCTAGGCTCTGCGTATTACCGGCAGACGTAGAGAAGCTGACCGTCGTACGAAGAGGTATCTTCCATTCGGTCGTTACGCCCATACTAAAAC
>CAZHUW010000072.1:9985-14743 GCA_964535295.1 uncultured Bacteroidota bacterium | reverse complement strand
GCGAAACGCCGAAAGATGTCCGGCGCGGGCAAACGCTCCAAGTTCGTCTGGAACTTGGCGATCTTGCGGAGGCCTTGCTGCTGCCGCGCGGCGGCTTCTATCAGAAAACGGGCGGGCAGTGGATCTTCGTTGTTGATCCGTCGGGCGAATTTGCCGTCAAACGCGCGATCAAACTCGGCCGACAAAATCCTCAGGTATTCGAGGTCATGGACGGCGTATTTGCAGGTGAAGAGGTGATCACTTCGTCGTACGACAATTACGGGGAGGTGGATAAGTTGATATTGAGTAAGTAATAAGGAGCAAGACGCAAGTGCTAGATGTAAGATGCGAGACGCGAAACGCAAGACGGCAGAAGGCAGATGGCAAATGTCAGAGGTATCGCTAGATACGGACAATAAAGTGAGGAATTAGTATGATGTTAATTCTTGGACATAAAAAACTTGATGCATGGAAATTAAGCGTTGAATTAGTTACAGAAATTTACAAGCTAACTGAAACTTTTCCAAAAACAGAAATTTATGGAATTACTAATCAACTGCGAAGAGCTTCTGTTTCTGTCTCATCTAAATATCGCTGAAGGAGCGTCCCGTAAATCTGGCGCGGAAAGGAAAAGGTTTTATGAAATTGCAAGATCCTCCCTGGTGGAAATTGATACTCAGCTTGAAATTTCAATAAAAATTAGAATTCTGTAAAACAAATGCTTTAACAACACTCAATGCTCAAATAAATCATCTATTTGCCATGATTTCGAATTTAATTAAAAGTACAAAATAAAAACAAAAGCTGAGGGCGTTTGCCATTTGCCTTCTGCCGTCTCACAAATATAAGGAGTTCGAAAATGATTCAATCAAAGAATCTTGTCAAAGTGTACACCACGGATGAAGTGGAAACGACCGCGCTGAACAATGTTAATTTTGAGATCAACGAAGGTGAATTCACCGCCATCATGGGCCCGTCCGGATGCGGAAAATCCACGCTGCTCAACGTGATCGGCCTTCTAGACAATCCGTCCGGCGGCGAGTATCATTTCCTGGGGCATGAGGTCTCAAAATATTCCGAACGCCAGCGATCCAATTTGCGCAAAGCCAATATCGGCTTTGTCTTTCAGAGTTTCAATCTGATCGACGAACTGACCGTATTTGAAAATGTAGAATTGCCGCTGCTGTATCTGGGTATGACGGAATCGGAAAGAAAGAAAAAAGTAGATGCGTCGCTGGAACGCATGCAGATCGCGCACAGGAGAAACCACTTTCCGCAGCAATTATCCGGTGGCCAGCAGCAGCGCGTTGCGGTTTCGAGGGCGGTTGTAGCAAATCCAAAGCTGATATTGGCCGACGAACCTACGGGAAATCTCGATTCTGCGCACGGTGAAGAAGTGATGAAGATCCTCACCGATCTGAATAAAGCCGGCACTACCATCATCATGGTAACACACTCTCCGTCGCATGCGGAATATGCCGGCCGTGTCATTCATTTGTTTGACGGGCATATCGTGAGCGAAAACTATAAAGAGGCCATGAAGATATAATCCGGATGGCATTGGAGCCGTCTAACTAAAAGCGATTGTGATCATGATCAAAAACTATTTTAAAACCGCTTTACGCATATTATTGAGAAACCGCAGTTATACGGCGATCAATATACTCGGGCTTTCCGTCGGAATTGCCGGGGCTTTGGTAATCTATTTTGTCGTGACCATTCAGACCGGATATGATACTTTTCATACGAAAAAAGACCGGATCTATCGAATGATTACGGATTCGGACGATAACGGCAGGCTTAACCGGAACCAAGGGACGCCCATGCCCGCAGCACCGGCGCTGCGCGAGTACTTTTCACAGATCGAGAGCACAACGCGGACGTATTATGCTGAAAACGGATTGATCACGATCTTAAATGATCGCGGTGAAGCGCCGATGAAGATCCAGGAAGAGTCAGGCCTGGCATTTATCGAGCCGGTTTTTTTTGACCTGTTTGATTTTCCCGTCGTCGCAGGTTCTGTCCGGGAACTGGCGGAGCCCATGACCGTCGTGCTATCGGAGTCTGCGGCTAAGAAATATTTTGGAAACACAAACGCGCTCGGCCGATCCATTCGTTTCGAAAACCGTTTCGATTTCAGAGTTGTGGCGATCACAAAAGATTTTCCGCCCAACACGGAACTTCCGTTCAGCGTCATGATGTCGCTCGAATCTGTAAGGAATAATAAGGACATCCTCTTAGGACTTGACCTGACAAACTGGGGAAATATTGCCAGCAATACCAATACATGGTTACTGCTGAAGGAAAATGCGGCCATCGCCGAAGTTGAAGCTCAACTCCCGGCTTTTGATAAGAAATATTTTAAAGATCCTGTTAATGACCGCCGCTTTCGTTTTCAAAAGCTTTCGGAAGTTCACTTTGCTACGGATTACGGTTCCCACTCCGGCCAGCCGGCCGACCGTACGTTGCTCATCGCCTTGAGTCTGGTTGCCCTGTTCCTGATCATTACGGCATGTATCAATTTTGTAAACCTTGCGACTGCGCAGGCGATTCGGCGCGCCAAGGAAATTGGTGTTCGTAAAGTACTGGGGGCAAATCGTAATCAACTGGTCGTACAATTTCTTGGGGAAACCTTCCTGATAACACTCGTGTCCGTACTTTTGGCCACAGGCATTTGTGAATTTGTCATGCCTCCGGTTTTGTCGTCCCTTCATTTGACAGGTTTTATAAATGATCTTATAGGTATTCGAACCGTTTTATTTTTGATCGCTTTGACCGTTTTTGTTACGCTGTTATCGGGTCTATACCCCGGTCTTGTCCTGTCCGGTTATAAGCCAATATCAGTTCTTAAATCTGCTTCGACACCAAGCCACGGCGGGCGGATGGCTCTGCGCAGAACCTTGGTCGTCGTTCAATTCGTCATATCGCAAGTGCTGATTATTTCAACGGTGATCGCCGTCGGACAGATGGATTATTTCAGGACGAAAGATCTGGGTTTTGATCGAGAGGCTGTTCTGACCGTGCCGCTGCCTTCACCCGAAAAAGAAAAACTCGACAGACTGCGCACCGGCTTGATCGAGTATTCCGGAATAAAATCGGTCACGTTTGCCTTTGCGTCCGGCGCGGCTAATTATGCTTGGAACAGTATGCTGAAGTATCAGCACGACGGGAAAGAAGATCGCATCCGCGCCAACATGCGTGTCGGCGATGAATTTTATATCAGCACACTGGGCCTTAACCTGATTGCGGGGCGAAATTATTCGCAAAGCGACACGCTCAAAGAGATCGTTGTGAATGAAACATTTGTCAGAAAACTCGGACTTTCGCCGCAGGATGCGATCGGTAAAATATTGATTCGAGGAAATAATCGGCCGGTTCCGATCGTCGGCGTGGTCAAGGACTGGAACACCAACTCGCTTCATTACGCGATGCAGCCGGTTCTTCTGGGGAATTACCGCTCGCTTTACCAGGAAGCTGCGATAAAGATCGAAATGGCGCAGTCGGCACAAACACTGCAGCACATCGAAAAAATATGGAACGGTATATATCCCGATCATGTTTTTTCATCGGAGTTTCTGGACGAACGTATCGGCCGCTTTTATGAGGAGGAAGAACTGATCTCCAATATGTTCAAATCCTTTGCAGGAGTTGCCATCGCGATCGGGTGTCTCGGGCTATTCGGCCTTGTTGCTTTTATGGCCAATCAAAAGAGCAAGGAGATCGGCGTGCGTAAGATCCTCGGCGCCTCCGTACTGGATATATTTAAGATTTTTACCGGGGAATTTATGAAACTCATACTCTTTGCGTTTTTTATCGCCGGACCTCTCGGCTATTACGCCATGAAGCACTGGCTCGAGGACTTTGAATACCGTATTACGATAGGCCCAGGAGTTTTTGTTGCTGCGTTTCTCGTCACGATCGTGATAGCGGCTGTTACGGTCGGTTACCATACGTACCGCGCGGCGACGGCCAATCCGGTGGATGCTTTAAAATACGAGTAAGTCAATGCAACCTTCGTATAAGGAAGTATAAAATGATCAAGAATTACCTCCGAACGGCTTTCCGAAGGCTTGAGCGGAACAAGAGTTTTGCTCTAATAAATATCGCTGGGCTATCGCTGGGTATAACCTGCGCGCTGATCATTTTTTTGCTGGTAAAACATGAACTCAGTTTTGACGGTTTTCATTCGAAGAAAGACCGTATTTACCGCGTCAATACCGTGTGGACCCGTGAAGGCGAAATTGACCGGAGCGGAAGTTCGCAATTTCCCGTAGGTGCCACTATTCGGGCGCAGTTCACTGACCTGAAAGCCACTACGATCAATTACGTACAGGAGGCTTTAATAGCGGTCCCGAACGGAACGGACGTACCCTCCAAATTTCAGGAGAACGAAGGCGTAGCTTATATAGAACCGGACTTCTTCGATATATTTGACAGGGCCTGGATACAAGGTCACCCGTTGCTACTGAAGGAACCCTATACTGCTGTGCTCAGTGAAGGCATGGCAAAAAAATTCTTTCCGAATGAAAACCCGGTCGGGAAAACATTTCGGATGAATTCAGAAATGGATCTGAAAGTGGTCGGAGTTGTTGCGGATCCTCCGACCAATACGGACTTTCCATTCACCATTCTCCTTTCTTACGCCTCACAAAAAGCATTTGGCAAAAATTCCAATCTCGAGAATTGGGCCCCCACGATGAGTTATGTCAATACTTATATTGTTGTGCCGGAAGTATGGAGTGACGCTTCTTTCAATGAACGGTTGACCGCAATTGCAAA
>CAZHUW010000072.1:0-9885 GCA_964535295.1 uncultured Bacteroidota bacterium | reverse complement strand
CGGCCGTGATCACGGTGGGTTCCGGATTTTATCCGGCACTTATTATGGCGGGTTACAGCCCTGCGTCGGTTCTCAAAGGCGGAGGGTCTTCAAAGGGAGGTGGTTTGTGGATTCGCAAAGGTTTGGTCATATTGCAGTTCATGATTGCTCAAGCGCTCGTCATTGGAACGATCGTCGTATTCAGGCAGATGGATCTCTTTCAGTCGACGGATATGGGATTTACCAAGGAAGCTATTATTACGACCAATATTCCGGTAAACGAAAAATCAAAAATGCAGACCCTGCGAAATGAGCTCATGAAAGAAACCGGGGTCCAGAATGTGACCTTTGGTTTTGCACCCGCAGCTTCCGGCATACGTTGGACCGCGATGACGATCTATCGTGATCCGGACGGTAAAACTTACGAGGCCATCGCCGACGTTCGCTGCGGAGATGAATTCTATATTCCGACTTACGGTATTCAAATGCTTGCCGGACGAAACTTTAGCGCCAGCGACAGCATTCACGAATTGGTGATCAATGAAACATTGGCTCAAAAAATCGGATTTACAAACCCCGCCGATGCCGTCGGAAAGGTTTTAAATAACTTTGGCTCGGTACCGAAACCGATCGTCGGTGTGGTAAAGGATTTTAATACGGGGTCGCTGCGGGCCGCTATATTTCCAACGGTTTTGGCGCCGAGAACTAAGGATTACCGTATCATGAGCGTCAGAATCGACATGAAACGCGTTAAGGAACTACTTCCAAAGATCGAAGCAGCGTGGACGGCCACGTACCCCGAATTCGTATACGGGTCGCAATTCCTCGATGAATCGATAGCTGAATTTTATGAGGACGAAGAGAAAATGTCTAAATTATTCACCATTTTTTCGTTGATCGCCATTGGAATCGGCTGTCTCGGATTATTCGGATTAGTCTCCTTCATGGCTGCGCAGCGTACGAAAGAAATCGGTGTTCGCAAAGTTCTCGGCGCCACGGTAACGGATATTTTGATAATGTTCACAAAAGAATTTGCCATTCTGATCCTGATCGCATTCGCGGTTGCGGCACCTGCGGCCTATTTTGTAATGGACGGGTGGCTGCAGGATTTTGCCTACCGCATTTCTATCGGCACTGAGGTTTTCTTTACAGCAGTTATGATCACCGTTGTTATAGCCGGCGTTACCGTCGGATACCGTTCCATCAAAGCGGCGACCGCTAATCCGGTGGATGCGTTGAAATATGAATAGTATCTAAGAAGCGATAAGACCATAAAAGGAATTCATGATCAAAAACTATTTCATCATGGCGCTGCGAATGATTCGCAGGCAAAAAGCCTACGCTCTTTTGAACATGATCGGATTAGGCACCGGGCTGGCTTGTTTTATTGTGATCGCATTGTATGTACAACGCGAATGGTCGTATGATAACTTTCTTGCACACAACGATCGTTTATTCCGGGTGCTGTTGCATCGCAATACGACGGGTTCACCTCAACCTTCCGCGACGGTTTCTTATGGTGTTGCGGAAGTGATGCGGACGGAATTTCCTGAAGTGGATAAAGCAGCACGAATGTTCCGCTTCACCCAAGATGCCGTCATTCTCGCCGGAGATAAGATCATCGGAGAGCCCAACCTCATTTTTGCAGAACAAGACATATTGGATTTGATGTCCGTTGTCTTCATAGAAGGCGATGCCGCTCATGCGCTCAGTTCACCGAATTCGATGGTTATAACTGAAAACATGGCTTTAAAACTTTTTGGTAAGGCGTCGGCGGTAGGGCAGACCGTCCGGATTCGGATCAATACTACTTATGTCGATTACAAAATAACCGGTATTGCCCAGAACTATCCTGAGAATTCCCACTTCACGTTCCAGGCACTTGCCTATTTTGAGGACTTCCGGAAATTTAACGGCAATTCCGAATTTACCGTAAGTTGGTTCAATTATCAGTTCTGGACCTATCTGCGGCTTAAGGAAACAGGATCGGCGCAGCATGTGAACGAGCAGTTAGCTTCGTTGGTCAATCGATTCTTCCCCGAAACGCGAAAAGGATCGCGATTAGAATTGCAACCCGTAATGGATATTCATTTGTATTCCGATACTGACAGCGAAATCCGGCCCAACAGCAATGCCTTCTATATTTATACGTTTTCGGTGATCGGTCTGCTGGTGCTTATCGTTGCAGGTATTAATTACGTCAATCTGTCCACCGCGCAGTCGGAAAGGCGTTCGAAAGAAGTCGGTGTCAGAAAAGTACTGGGCGCCGAACGCAAAAATCTCGTCGTTCAATTCCTCATCGAATCGATGGCCCAGAGTACGTTTGCGTTTGTGCTCGCTTTGGGATTGGCAGAACTGCTGGTCGTATCGCTCAACTATGCCACACACCTCCAATTGGCGGTGAACTACAATGATCCGATGCTTTTTATTTTCGGGATTGTATTGATCGTGGTTGTAGGGCTTGGAGCGGGATTCTATCCGGCGATGGTGTTATCCGCTTTTTCGCCGGTACGCAATCTGCGCGCAAAAGCGTACCGATCGGCTCTTAACTTGAGGCAGATTCTGGTAGTTTTTCAATTGGCCGTTACAGCGGGCCTTATTGCAGCCGTATGGGTCATTCACAGCCAGGTCGAATTTGTTCAATCGAAAAAACTCGGGTTTGATAAGGAACAAATTCTCTTGATCAGAGCGCTTGGAAGTAATGTTGCAACCAGTGAGAACTATAAGCGATTCAAGTATCAGGCCGAGCGAATTCCCGGCGTCGCTTCGGTCACGCGTCATTCTGCGGTAGCGGGTGAAGGGTACCGGATACGGTCCATATTCTTCGATGCCGTAGCCGAAGACAAAGCCCGAGCGGTACAACATATTTTTGTCGGCCATGATTATTTAAAAACCTATGGGCTCGAATTGGCAGAAGGCAGGGATTTCTCTGAAGCTTACATTTCAGATTCGAGCGGTGCGTACATAGTCAATGAATCAGCGGTCCGGGCATACGGGCTTGAAAATCCCATAGGACGGATCATCACCAGCGGCGACAGCGGACCGGTGCGTGGGCCCATCGTCGGTGTGGTCAAAGATTTCCATTATGCGAGTTTACATCAGCCGATAGAACCTGTTGTTATCGGATTGTACAATTTTCCCATGCCCTATATTACCGTACGATTGAATGCCGGACATAGGTTTGAAACGATAGCGGCCATTGAAAGGGTGTGGAACAGCATGGACCGGGAAAAACCGATGGACTATTCCTATCTTGATGCCAGGCTCAACAACGTGTATCGTTTTGAGAGTCAACTTTCGGATGTAACGACGATCTTTGCGTTGTTATCGATCGGGATCGGTTGCCTCGGTCTTTTCGGCCTGATCGCCGCAGTGGCGGAGAAAAGAACGAAGGAAATTGGTGTGCGTAAGATACTCGGCGCTTCAACGGGCTCCATCGTTTTTATGTTTGCCAGAGAATTCGTCCTCATGGCCGCCATAGCGACGATCATAGCTGTTCCGGGTACTTACACCTTGCTGATGAACTGGCTGGAAGGATTTGCCTATCGTGTGCCAATAGGAGCGGAGCCTTTCCTGGTTGCCCTGTGTGCGATGCTGCTCCTGACCTTGCTGACGATCGGTTATCGCGCCATTAAGGCGGCAACCGCGAATCCGGTAGAATCATTGAAATATGAATAAGGCATTAGAAACATAAGGAAGTAACGCCATGCTCAAAAGTTATTTTAAGATCGCGTTGAGAAATCTGCTGAGACACAAAGGTTATACGTTGGTGAATGTCTCCGGGCTGACGATCGGGTTGGTCGTTTGTCTTTTTATTTTATTGTACGTTCGGGATGAAATATCATTCGACGCATTTCACGAGAACGAAGACCGTTTGTACCGAATTCTTGAAGATCAGCATTACGCCGACGGAACAGTGTTCACGACCTCGGCGACACCGGGACCTTTAGCAAAGGATCTTGTAGAAAAAATTCCTGAGATCACAAAAGCTGCGCGGGTCTCCTGGGGAGAAACGAAGTTATTCCAGGTCGGCGAAAAGTCCTTCAAGGAAAACGGAAAATACGTAGATACAGAACTTTTCCAGATATTCACATTTCCGCTGATCGAAGGTAATGCGCAGGCGGCTTTGAACGAACCCAATTCCCTGATCATTTCCGAAACGCTGGCTAAAAAGTATTTCGGACAAGAATCGGCTTTGGGAAAACAAATACGCGTCGATACAAAGACCGATTACCTTGTAACGGGGGTCATGAAGGATATTCCGAGAAACTCTTCTCTGGTATTTGATTTTGCAATGCGGTTTGAGGACCTGGTGACTAGTAACACATGGCTGAGGGAGTGGGGCAATAATGCACCGCGAACTTATATACTGGTTGGCGAAGGCTCAACGCAATCTATGATAGAATCGAAGATCGAAGAATTGATAAAATCGCACGAACCGAAATCAGTCACCACTCTATTCCTTCAACCTTTTACCGAAATGTATCTTCATTCGGACTTCAGCAACGGTAAGCGCGGAGAAGGGCGGATACAATATGTGTGGCTTTTCACTATCGTGGCCGGTTTTATTCTCATAATCGCGTGCGTGAATTTCATGAACTTGGCAACCGCGCAATCCGCGCGAAGGGCAAAAGAAGTCGGTGTCCGTAAGGCCATCGGCGCGCCGAGATTGTCCTTGATAGGGCAGTTCTTAGGCGAGTCCATGCTGATGGCCTTTTTGGCCGCAGCCGTGGCCGTTGGCCTGGTTGAACTGATGCTGCCTACATTTAACCAGATAACGGAAAAGAACATCTCTCTGCAGTTTTCCGATCCTTTATTGTGGGGCGGATTGACTTTTTTGGTTGTTCTAACGGGCGTTATAGCCGGAAGTTATCCGGCTTTCTTTCTTTCTTCATTTGATACGATCAGTGTTCTAAAAGGAACGTTCCGGCTTCATTCGTCTACGGTATCGCTTCGCAAAGGACTCGTCGTATTTCAGTTTTTTGTAGCAACGGTGTTGATTCTTTCTACCATCATGGTATACCGGCAGATCCAATTCATTCTCAATAAAAACCTAGGTATGGATCGCGAGAATGTCATTTGTGTCAATTTTGAAGGTGACATGATCAAAAACTATGAGCCGATCAAGCGGCAATTAATAGCTTCATCGTCCATTGCATCCGTCACAGCCGGGAGTCAGAATCCGCTGGCGATCGGCAATTCCACGTCAAGCGTCAGTTGGCCAGGTATTGAAGATGAAGAAAAGATTCTTTTTCAGATTTTATCGGTGCAATATGATTTTTTTAAAACGATGGGCGCGGCGATGAATGAGGGAAGGGAATTCTCTCCCGAATTTCCTTCCGATACATCGGGATTTGTGCTGAATGAAGAGGCAGTCAGGAGAATGAATTTGTCCAATCCCATCGGCCGGGTGATAAAATCCCAAGGAACGGAAGGACCGGTGATCGGCGTGGTGGGCGATTTTCATAATGTGACGATGCACTTAGGTATCGAGCCTCTGGTCGTACGGTACGATTATAATTTCGACTACGGTACGCTCTTCGTAAAAACCGTCAACGGTCAAACGCGCGAGGCGATCGACGTGATCGAAAAGACACTGCGCCAATACAATCCTGCGTACCCGCTGGATTACAAATTCCTGGATGAGAATTTTGAAAGAATGTATAAGAGCGAAAAAGTGACCGGCGTGCTGTCCAATTTTTTTGCAGGAGTGGCCGTGTTGATTTCATGTCTGGGATTACTGGGACTGGCGTCATTTAATGCAGAACAACGATCAAAAGAAATAGGGATACGAAAAGTCATGGGCGCATCGGTGAGCGCGATCGTTCTACTGTTGTCCAAAGACTTCATACAGCTGGTTCTTGTGGGAAACATCATTGCTGCACCGGTGGCTTATTTTGCTTTACAAAGCTGGCTGGAGGATTTTGCTTACCGTGTTAATATGGGCGCGGAGGTGTTCGTTGCCGCGGTGATCATTTCGGTTTTCATTGCGATCCTGACCGTAAGTTATCGCGCGATCAAGGCGGCAACGGCCAATCCGGTGGAAGCGTTGAAGTATGAGTAAATAACCAAAGGAAAAGTATGATCCGACATTTCCTGAAACTCGGTTTCCGCAACATGTGGAAACACCGCAGTTATACCGGAATAAATTTATTCGGTTTGACGATCGGATTGACCTGCTGTATGGTGATCACGCTGTACGTTTTATATGAAGCGGGATATGACCGGTTTCATGATAAATCGGATAAGATCTATCGCGTTTTGACCGAGTCGCCCGGGTTTGGGCTTTCGACCAACAGTTCTAACGCGCTGTATGACGAGCTGGAGAAATATCCGGACATAGTATCGGCCACCCGCGTATTCCGTCATTGGTTTCAGCCGCTGATTTCCAGAGACAAAGAAACCGGTTTTGTCGAAGAACAATTCTTTTATGCTGACACGACCTTCTTTGATGTTTTTTCATTTAAAGTTATATCGGGAAATGCGCGGGAAGGACTGCGTAAACCGCTTCATGTATTATTGACGGAATCAACGGCCAAACGGTATTTTGGATCTGAGAACCCGGTCGGACAAACAATCAAGTATAACGCCGAAAAAGACTTTATCGTGGCGGGCGTCATCCAGGATTTCCCAAAGAATTCCCATTTCCGCCCTGATTTCATTGCGTCCATGAGTTCTACTTCAGTACTTTTCTGGCCGCAATTCCTGAACTCCTGGGGGCAGATGGTGAAAACGTATGTAGTGGTCAATGATCCGGTGCGCATAGGTTCTTTGGAATTGTCGTTGACGGATATCTACCCAAAACGTTTCGGTAAAGACAACGCAACGCACATTAAGCTTCAACCACTCACAGCCATTCATCTGCAAACGCCTGTCGGCGGCGATTTCGGAGCCAATAACGATATGATGTATGTGCGGCTGCTCGCCATTCTCGGTATGGTCATTCTGATCATTTCCATGGTCAATTATATGAACTTGACCGCCGCACGCGGGATGACGCGCGCCAAAGAGGTTGGTGTTCGAAAAGCCCTTGGAGTGCAGAAATCAAATCTTATTTTTCAGTTCTTATCGGAATCGGTATTGTTATCATTTATTGCGATCTTTCTAGCGGCAGGACTGGCCGAATTTTTACTTCCGTGGGTCAATGATCTCGCGCAGACCGAACTGTCTTTATCTTCATATTCCGTCGCCATACAAATACCCATTCTGGTTTTATCGTCCCTGGTCATCGGACTCCTCGGGGGAATTTATCCCGCGATGATCCTGACGCGTTTTGATGCGGTGTTGGTCTTGAAAGGTCAACTTAAAGGGGTCGCAGGTGTGAAGTTCCGGCAGATATTAGTGATCCTTCAATTTGCCGCTTCGGTTGTTTTGATATTCTCAACCGTTGTCATTTACCGGCAGATGAATTTCGTTCAGGCAAGCCGGATGGGGTACACGGAGGATACTGTCGTTGTGATCCCTTTGAAAGACTCGCAGGTTGCCAAGAGCCTCCAGGCGCTGAAAGAGGGATGGCGCCAAATTCCTGGGGTTGCCTCCGTTGGCATGGCTAATGCCATGCCCGGGAAAGCCCACGCCGGCGATTATTTGGTGCGTGACGGCCTTGATAAAGATGTTGCCGTGGCCATCAACTGGATCGATGACGCTTTTTTGCCGGTGATGGAAATTCCGCTTGCGTCGGGCCGTAACGTGTCATCCACCTTCCCGGCGGACGAGGAAAACTCCATTCTGATAAACCGCGAAGGAGCGGAGCAATTGGGTTTTAGTGATCCGGAGGACGCGCTCGGAAAAATTGTAAAATTGAAAGGTACGGATGGAGACCGGCGGCGGGTTATTGTCGGGGTGCTCAATAATTTTCATTTTGAAACGCTGCACCACAAAATTGAACCGATGGTACTCGTGCCTCAATTTGGCCGGTGCGCTTATCTGATGGTTCGTCTTAAAACAAATTCAATTCACGAGACGCTGGCGTCACTCAAAAGTGTGTGGCAAAATTTTGCCACCGAGCAGCCTTTTTCCTATTTCTTCATGGATGAAAATTTCAAACGCTTATATCAGCAGGACGAACGGTGGACCTGGGTGACCACGGCAGGCGCCGTTTCAGCAACCGTCATTGCGAGCCTCGGCCTTTTCGGGTTGTCCATGTTTTCCATTCAGAGGCGGATCAAAGAGATCGGCATCCGTAAAGTGCTTGGGGCTTCTTTGCCCGGTCTCATCCGGTTATTGACAAAGGAATACATTTTATTGATCGGGATCGCGATGGCCGTCGCGTGGCCTGCGGCATATTACCTGGCTCAACGATGGCTGGAAGGTTTCGTTTATCATATTCAATTGGATCAATGGAGCTTTTTATTTTCAGGATTTCTCGTTTTGGGCATTGCATTTTTGACCGTACTCACTCAGGTGTATCGCGCGGCAAATTCAAGCCCCGTCGAGGCGCTAAAGTACGAATAATACTTATTAAAATTTATCGTTACGCAAGAGGCATCCGCTATGATAAAAAACTATTTGAAGATCGCGTTACGAACGATCATTCGCCACAAAGCTTATTCTGCGATCAACATTCTCGGATTGGCGATGGGGCTGACGTGCATCATCCTGATCATGCTGTTCGTCAAAGACGAATTATCGTACGATTCCTATCACAAGAAGAAAGATCGGATCTTTCGTATTGTTTCACATTACGCGGGTTCGACCCAATCACAAACCTTTGTCATCGGGGAACACAAACTCGCTCCTTTACTGCGAACGGATTTTCCTGATATAGAATTCATCACCCGTATCGGCAATATCGGATCGACCGTACAATACGGGGAATCGATCTTTCAGGAAAACGACTTTTATATTGCCGATGCTAATATATTCAATGTTTTTACACTGCCTCTGGTCAAAGGCGATCCCGGCACGGCGCTAAAAGAGCCTTTTCAAGTGGTGGTCAGCGAAAAATCGGCTCGGAAATATTTTGGAGACGCGGACCCAATGGGCAAGGTCATTATCATTGCCGATACTGTGCGTTTAGCGGTTTCCGGTGTTATGAAAGATATGCCGCGAAACTCGCATTTTCACGCGGATTTTATTTGCTCGATGGGAACCGAGCGCGCGATATACAGCGAGATCGTTTTCAAGAACTGGGGCGAATTGTCCGTTTACACCTACCTGGTTCTTCCGCCGAATGTGAAACGCGAGGATTTGGAAACGAGCTTGCATGAATTTGTCGTCAAGCATCGCGGGGCTGAAGACGCCAAACAAATGAAATACGAGCTTCAACCTCTTACTTCCATCCACTTGGAGAATTATCAGGGCGAGATGGAAGCGAACGGCGACCGGAATAATGTCATTATTTTTACAGCGATCGCTTTTGCGACGCTTCTGATTGCAGGTATTAATTATACCAATCTCGCAACTGCGCGCTCTTCCCTGCGTGCGAAAGAAGTGGGGATCCGCAAAACCGTCGGCGCCGACCGCTTTCACCTGATACGCCAATTTCTTGGAGAATCCTTCTTTTTCTCTTTCATTGCGCTCATTCTTGCTATCCTGTTCTCAGAAATTCTGCTGCCGGTATTTAACTCCGTTGCCAACCGGACATTATCTCTGACCGACGTGATCGACCCGCCTTTTGTCGTGAGTTTACTTTTGGTGATGACGGTCATTGGTTTTCTTGCAGGAATCTATCCGGCTTTCTTTTTGTCGGCATTTGAACCGATCAAGGTTCTGAAGGGATCCATAGCCAAGGGCGCTTCGGGCGGATTTTTGAGGAAATTCTTTGTCACGATACAGTTCACCGTTTCCGTTGCTTTGATCGCCGCCACGGCTGTGATTTATAATCAGCTCCAGTTTCTCAAGAACCGGCCCCTGGGTTATGCATCCGATAACGTAGTGATCATTGATATGACATCGGATAACGTT
>CAZHUW010000071.1:0-14874 GCA_964535295.1 uncultured Bacteroidota bacterium | reverse complement strand
CTGACCCATGTTAAAAAACAACCTGTCACTCATTTTATTTTGTACCCTTTTTCTCCCGCAACTGCACGCGCAATCATTGCATGTCCTGGCGACGGGGGATACGCGCGGATATTTTTTTGAAGAGAATGTGGACGATAAAAAAACGGGAGGGATTCTCGAACGCCGGCAGGCTGTGCGGGAAATACAGCGGCAATTCGGGAAAGACAACGTGCTGCTTTTTGATACAGGGGATGCCCTGAGTCCTGATTATCTGTCAACGGCCAGCGCCGGCAAGATCATGATGGACATGATGGCCGAAATGGAATACGATGCCATGGTTGTGGGCAATCATGATTTTGATTTTGGTACAGCCGTACTCAGAAGTTACAAAAACATTCCCCATTACCCTACGCTACTTGCCGCGAATATTCTGACCGGCGATTCCCTGCCGTTTCTTACTCCTTTCAAGATCCTGAACAAGGCCGGACTCCGCATCGGCGTTTTGGGGATCACCGATCCGGGGATCCGCGAAAGCATTTATGAAAAGAACCGCAAAGGCCTTCTGTTTATGGATGTGACATGGGCAATGAAAAAATACCTGAAAGAAGTGCGTTTGAATTCAGACGTTTTGATACTGCTTACGCATTTGTCTCCTGAAGACAATCAAAAGATTGCCGTGCAGTTTCCGGAGATCGACATGATCATCGGTAAAGCCGCATCCGCCGCGCCGGACCGCTTTACGTCTACCGGCATTGGCAATTATTTCCGGACTTTCATTTTTTCAACTACCCGGTATGCCCGATCGATGCCGCACATTCAATTCCGTCCTTCGATGACCGGGAAGCCCGAGATTGAATCCGTAAAGGCCGTTGAGATAGATTCCAGATCCATACCGGTGGATGCCGCAGATATCGCAAATTTGCGTACGCTCGTCGAGGAAAGTTATAAGAAACATTGTAAGGATCAGTATGGATTGGAACCGGATACCAAGATCATCAAAAAGGGACCGGTTTCCGAAATGGATCTGAAGAACTACTTACTCGCTATGCTGCTCCAAAAGACGGAATCCGAGGTTGCCTTCGTCAATGAAGCTTTCTTCCGGTTTGTTCACTCGGATTCCTCCCAGTATGACGATATTTTTACTTTACGTGAATTCGAGCGCATCTTCTGGATAGAAAATAATATTGTTGTAGAAACGATGACCGGCGAGGACATATTGAAAGTGCTTCGGCGAAGCGAAGAATACAAGAAGACGAAGGGAGAAAATTTTCTTCATATCAAGACCGCCAATCATAACCGGAACCTTGATTTTATCAACATACACGGAAAGCCGATCAATAGACGTCAGACCTACCGCGTGGTCACGTCCAATTTTCTGGCGCACGGCGGCGACGGATATGTTGAATTTGACAATCCGAAATTCTATGCGGACCATTTCAACGGAACGGATATCCTGAAAGAAAATAACGGGGGCGAAGAGAAATCGATCCGAAAAGTGTTTCTGGATTATTTGCTGGCGAACAGGGAAGAAACAATCGGTCTTCATTATCGGAAGCCGGTTTGGTTTGCTACATTGCGCAAGATCGGGTTCAAGGCGGAGAATAAGACAAAAAAGAACCAGGATATGTATGCGGACTATTCGATCAATGAACTGCAGGGACAGGAGGAAGTTGCACTGAGTACAAGCCTGGATTTGAAGCTGTCGCGACTATCGAGGAATTTCAACTGGGAGAATTATATCAAATCGAATTACGGCGTTATCAAACTGGGCCGCGGTAATTATGAGGAATATGACGACAATTGGTCGATTGAAAGCTTAGTGGAACTTCGAACGATCGATAAAGAAGTGAAAAATAATGTATCCGTATTTCCTTATACGTCCGGGCGGATCCAATCCGAATTTAATCCGTTGAAGGGGCGTCCATTTCGTAAAGATCTCTACATCAGCGGCGGCGCATCATTTTCCGATTTCTGGAGATTATCAGAGAACCGGATCGGGCTGGTGCATCTGACGCGTTTTTCACAAAATGAAGAATACGTGGGTAATTTCGGCGTGGGATTGCATTCATTGTACAGCGACACACGTGCGGGGTATGGGAATTATTCAGAATTTGAGTTCATCTACTTTTTCACGAAAGCGAAAAAGAGGGACACCGGCACGGGCGCCGACAGTACTAGTTCCAACAGCAAGTCCGTCAAGTTCAATTGGTCGTCGGTCATTTCGATAGAAAAATGGAATGATTTTTACTTTAATCCCGGGATCTATTTTTTCGCATTTAAAGGATTTGGCCAGAAAAAATGGGCGTACTCGTTCAGCGTAGAATTCGGTCTTATTTTTACGACGGCATGGAAATATTGGTAGTGTCAGCCGCGAATAATACAAATGAACGCGAAAATTTTGAAGAGTAACAAACACTAATACGAAATTCTATGAATCTGTGGCAGTTTATTTTATCGAATTCAGTAAAATATATATAGTTGAAGGAGTTTTATGACGGTCGATCATCCTAAATACACTTTCGGTGAAGAGTTGGCTAACAGCATTACACACGGACTTGGCGTTGCTTTAAGCATTGCCGGGCTTGTGATATTAGTCGTTCTATCGGCACTTCACGGCAACGCGTGGCATGTGGTCAGCTGCGCCATCTACGGTACGACGATGATCCTTTTGTACACGGCGTCCACATTGTATCATTCATTTCAGAATCCCAATATCAAACGCGCCATGCGTGTGCTGGATCATTCATCGATCTATCTTCTTATCGCCGGAACGTATACGCCATTCACGCTGGTCACCTTACACGGTCCCTGGGGGTGGTCATTATTCGGAGTGGTATGGGGACTGGCTCTGGCCGGGATCGCATTTAAAGTCTATTTCACCGGACGTTTTCCTAAGATATCAACGATCATTTACGTCGGCATGGGATGGATCGCGATCATTGCTATTAAGCCACTAATTGATATCTTGCCAACAGGCGGACTGATATTTCTTTTTGGCGGCGGATTATCCTACACTTTCGGAGTCATCTTTTACGTGTGGCACAAATTGCCCTATCACCACGCGGTCTGGCATCTATTTGTGTTAGGCGGAACCGTGCTGCACTTCTTTGCTATTTTGCTGTACGTCGTACCCGTATAAAAAAGGTCAACATGATCCCGTTATTACAACGTCGATTCGGCGAATTGGAAGAAGGGCGGTTGCGTTTTCTCAATCAGGTAAAAAGCCTTTCAGAAGAACAGCTCGCATTCAGACCTGCTGCAGATCACTGGAATCTGACGCAAATAGTTCAGCATCTGATGCTGGTAGAGCAGTCTTTTCTTTCACATATTGCCGAGGATAAATACAGATCGCGCAAACCCCGGTTTCATCCTTTGATCGGAAAGGCGCTTGTCTGGCTATATTTCAAAATGGAGCTCAAAGTCAAAGTTCCTGTAAAAAAAGCCATCCCGGATGACATCATGCCATTGGATCGATCAACCGCCTTATGGGAGGAGAAACGAACCGCTTTGAGGAATTATTTTGAGTTGCTCGATCAGGACAAAGCGCGCCAAAAAATATTTTTTCATCCATATATGGGCTGTCTCGATTCAACCGAATTCCTCCGCTTTCTGAAGAGGCATTTTGACCATCATATGAAGCAGGTGGAACGCATAAAACGAGTCCCGCATTTTCCGAAATAATATTTAATTCGTTATGTGCCTTATTCTTTTATCCTACCAAAACCATTCCGAATATCCGCTTGTCATTGCGGCCAATCGCGATGAATTGTATGACCGGCCTGCAACGCCCGCGGAATTCTGGAAAGAGAACCCGAACATTCTTGCAGGTCGGGACATTCAGGCCGGAGGAACATGGCTTGGCGTTTCAAGAAAAGGGCTTATCGCGATGATCACCAATTACCGCGAAGTGCAGCGCTTTGATCCGAAAGCTACGACAAGAGGGAAATTAGTAAGTGATTTTTTAACGGGACATGTCCCCGCTTTAGATTACCTGGAAGATCTTCGCTCCAATGCGGATGTATATAACGGATTTAATCTGATCCTGGGAGACAAAACCGGTTTGTATTATTTTTCGAATCGTGCCGAAAATATCTCTACACTTGCTTCCGGTATATATGGCCTCAGTAATCATTTGCTGGACACGCCTTGGCCGAAAGTATCGAAAAGCAAAGCTCGTTTCTCAGAGGCGGTGGAGCAGACGGGAATGGATGAGAATAAATTATTCGAGATTTTGTGCGATTCGGCCCCGGCACAGGACGAGCAGCTGCCGGATACCGGAGTAGGGATCGAACTGGAAAGGATGTTATCGCCGGTTTTTATAAAAAGCCCGAAGTATGGTACCCGTTGTTCAACACTGATCTATGTCGATCGACACGATCAACTTGTGTTTGTTGAAAGGACCTATGATCCGTTAAGTTCGGCGTGGAAAGAAAGTCGATTCAATATCAGTTGGGAAAGTTCTTCATAAACCTTTGAGTAATTTGCGCGCGAGGAACTTGAACCGCGCCGCTTCCAGATATTGATCGTTTTTCAAAACATGTTCTAATTCCCCTTTAGCCATTTCCTTCTGTCCCAATCTTGCGTAACACATTCCCAAATAAAAACGCGCCTGGGGCTCTCTCCATTTTTGATCGCCGTCGTCGGTTTGATGGCGAAGCGCTTCCAGAAAATGATCTCTCGCATTTTGGAAATTAGAGTCGGCGAGTTCTGATCGCCCAAGATAGAAATAGATCTGCGAAAGGAATTTCTCGTTCCCGTTGGCGGTTTTTGGCTTGAGTTCTGCCAAACGGTTCCGCCCTTCATCCGTTTCCCTGTAAATGACCATGTGCCGCGCGCGTATCACTGCGATCTCAAATTCCGATAATCCGTACTGTATGCGGTTCCTGGCGGCCTCGGCAGCCGATTTGCCGGTGTGTTCATGCTTCTTTGCGAGTTCATAATAGCGAACGGCAACCGCGCGGTTACCGGATAATTCCATAACCTCACCCGCCTGATAATAGGCGGCGCCGACGATCCATGCGTCGATGCTCTTAAAAAGTTTTCGTTGGTTTCCGACTTCCGCAGCATCATTAAGATGAAGTAATGCCGATGGGTAATCGTTTTTTAGTTTACTGATACGCCCCAGAAAATAGCCGGCAAACATTTTGGAAGATAAAGTGTATGCATTAACCCTCTCAATGGCCCGTCTGAAGGATGATTCCGCCTGATCGAATTTCTCCATGGAAAAATATAATAGCCCGAGCTGATTGTGCAGGAATGGGTTCGTATCAAATACGGATGCCAATTCACGATAGAATTGAACGGACCTTTCGTAATCACCTTCTTCATAATACACATTCGCTAAAAAGAATTTTGCTTCGATACGAGCAAGATCGCCTTTTTCATAAGCGGATTCAAGCTGTTGGATACCCAGCGCCCTGTTTCCGCCGAGACCGAACAATCCGGCAACGGCGTCGATCCAACGCGGCATGGCGGCTGCGTAATAATTATACACACCCACAGTCAGATACGCATCAAAATTATCAGGATGTTTTTCAATTATTTTTTCGTGCAGGCTCTTCGATTTTTTCGCATAATAAAACGCTTTAATGAAATCGCCGTTCATCGCATGATATCGGGCTATATTGCCGTATGCCGTGCCAAGATAGAATTGCCCGATCTGCGGATCTTGCTGTTCGTATTCTTCGGCAACAGCGATGGTCTTGTCATTCCAGTTCATAAAAGTCTCTTCACCCGTATCAGTCAGAAACCCAGATATGATCTGATAAAAACAAGACGATGCTTTGAAATAATACCCTTGAGGGTGAGCCGGATTCTTCTTGATGAGCAAATCGAAAATCGAATCGGAACGGGTAAAATCAAGATTGTAAACGAATTCCATTCCTTTCCGGATCTCGCGTGCGTCGGAACCGTTTTCCTGAGCCCATAGAGCCGTTCCTGTAATAAGCCAAAAGAGTATTTTTGAAAGACGGGACATGATTTTAAAACTCATTTGCAATTCCAAAATGTATTTTACCTTCAGAAAAAGAATCGCCGCGGCCTAAACCGAAATCAAGAGCGAACAGGCCCAGGGTTGTTTCAAATCGTATACCGAACCCGTATCCCAGAGGCCAGTCATCTTCTTTGATTATCCGTACCGGGTCGTCGGAAGAAAAAGCGCGGCGGTAATAATAACCGAGATCCAGGAATGCGAACAGACGTGAACGCGGCGCCGTTAGCCAACGCAATTCAAAATTATTCCAGCCGGCGCGTGTACCGTTGAAAAAATCCTCGGCATAACCGCGGACGGTTTTGAGGCCGCCGAAACGGATCTGTTCGCTGTACGGCACGACACTTTGCGGCGACTTGTAGGCGGTTCCGTGAATGCCGTTGAAGATGACCAGTTTACGCGTAACAGAGAAGATCGTTTCAAGGTCGAGGGTCAATTTTTGTGTTGCGATCGACCGTTTTTTTTTCTCCACAACGACAGGTTGGCCGCTGACAAAGAGCGTGTCTTGTCCGGCAGTGTTGGCTGAAAAGTAATTTTCCTTTTTTTGTCCGTATTCGATCATGGCTTTGTAGAACGCGCCGAATCTCGGGTTGTATGGGCTATCGCGCGTATCATAGGAAATCCCGGCATAAGCGGAAGTAAACTGTGCGGTAGGAATGTTGTAAACAAAACCGGTCACATTGTCCGAGGGGTCGATATATTTGAATTTTGCACCCAATAGTCCCGCGCCGTAAGTACCAATCCAAACATTTCCGTCCAAAGTGAATTGGCGTTCCACATAGATCGTGTCCTGAACCAATTGCTGGATGGATCCGCCGAGATTGATCGGATAACCCAATACCCAGGGCTCCGTGTAGGCGAGTTGGAAATCCTGCGAGTAGCGGTTCTTTTTTTGCCAGCGCACGTCCAGCCGGCGTGCAGTTCCAAAAAGATTTTGAAATGAAAGATTGGCAAATCCGGTAAAATAACCTTTCGACGTAGCCGTTTTGGGAACGTATCCGGCCACACCGTCTATTGTGTTGGATGGACCTTCTCGTACAAATATCTCAAGCGCATAACTGCTGTCGCTTGCTTCGGTAAGTTCTCCCTCCGCCGCATCGCTGATAAAAGAGAATTTCCGCAATCTTGCCAGGCCGGCTTCCGCATCGGACCGGCGGTACAATCTCGGTAACGGCAGCCGCATTTCTCTTTCCAATACGGTTTCTCGTGTTTGCTGCTGGCCTGTAATAGACAACCGTGTGAGCAGCGTCTTTTTATTTTCTTCGATGGTCAACGTCAATGATACTTTCGGCCGATTCGATTCATTATAAAGTTTTAACTCAGTAACCGCAATACGTGCGAAGGGATGCCCGCGATTCTCATACAGCTTTACGATCTCCTCGAGATCCTGATCCAATATGAATGGATCAAATATTTTTCCGAGGTCGGTATTCATCACATTCAGCAGTTCAGATGAGTTCATGGAAGTATTTCCACTAAATTCAATATGGCCGATCTCGATCTCTTTATTTTCAGTGATAAAAATGCGAATTCTGATTTCGGATGAATCGGCGTTGAATTCATACTGAACGGAATCAATTTGCGCCAGGTAATAGTTCCTCGAGGTGTAAATCCGGAGGACCTCTTTCAGATCCTTTTCAAACGAGGCGGGTTCAAAAAACCGGTTTCTTTGTGAATACAGGTTTTGAAGCAGAGTTTTTTCCGGGATTTTTCCGGAACCGGTAACAGAAATTTTTTTAATGAGCGGGGCTCTATGGACAATCTCCGTCTGACCAAAACCCACGGATGCAAAAATACAAATTAGGGCGCACAAAAGTTTTAATGTTTCAGATTTCATTTTAAGCTGTCAATGATCGTTGCCTTGCCGCGGGTCATGTCTATCAATTGGGCGCAGAACTCATCCGCTTTTCCTGCCCGGACATCTACGTCCATTTCGGTCAGCGCGTCATACTTTGTTTCATTTATTTTACATTCCAGTGTACTGATCAGGCGCATAACCGTGCTCGTTTCATCATAAGGGAACCGGAAATGCACAGTTCGGTAAATGATCCGAGTGATTATATCGCAGCGGCTGAGAACGTCCGTAGCGCTGTCGGAATAAGCGCGGGCAAGGCCGCCGGTGCCCAATTTGGTTCCGCCGAAATAACGCGTGACGACGACGATAAGATTGGTCAACTGACGTCCGGTGATAACATGATAGATCGGTTTGCCGGCCGTGCCCGACGGTTCCCCGTCATCGCTATATCGGAAAACAAGGTCCGCGCCGTATCCCGTCTGATATGCGTAACAATGATGCGTGGCGTCGAAATATTTTTTCTGAATGGCGGATAAGAATTGTTCGGCTTCATCGCGGGACTGAACCGGTGAGGCGGTTCCGATGAATGAGGAGCCTTTTACTTTGATCTCAGATTGCTGCGGGTCTTTGATCGTATGGAATTCATCCGTGATCATAAACATGATTTTCGTCGGCGGAAGATCAAAGTTGCTTTCCGGATTATTCCATGAATATTTTTTCTTTATGGATAACGCCGATCGCTTTTCCCCGCATCTCATAACCGTTATACGGGGTATTGACCGATTTGGAACAGGTTTGCGTGACGTCGTATTTCCATACTTTATCGAGATCAAGAATGGTCATGGTGGCATCCGCGCCGGCCGTTAATTCCGGCAAGGGCAAATTCAGAAGTTTTCTCGGCGCGATGGAAAGTTTATCGATCGCAGATTCAAGTGAAATGACTTTTTTGTGAACAAGATCGGATAAGGTGATCCCGACGCACGTTTCCAGTCCCGTGATACCGAACGCCGCGCGGTCGAATTCACATTCTTTATCTTCGGTCGTGTGCGGCGCGTGGTCGGTGGCAATGATGTCGATCGTACCGTCCTGTAATCCTTTTTTGATCTCGTCGATATCCTTTTGTTCGCGCAGCGGCGGATTCATTTTTGCAAAAGTGTCATAGTTCTCAACCGCCAGATCGGTCAAAGTAAAGTGATGCGGACAAACTTCACACGTTACTCTGATGCCGCGTTTTTTCCCTTCGCGCACAAGCCTAACCGTTCCCCCGGTCGAGATATGCGCAATATGAACGCGGGAATCGGTGTATTCTGCCAGAAGAATATCCCGCGCAACGATCGTTTCTTCCGATATGCTTGGTATGCCTCGTAATCCGAGCCGTGTGGACGTAAATCCTTCGTGCATAGAACCCCGATTGGATAATTGTTTATCTTCCGCATGTTCGATTACAGGTATATCATACATTTTAACGTATTCCAGTGCGCGTCGCATGAGTTCGGCATTATAAACCGGATCACCGTCGTCGGTTATGCTAACGGCGCCGGCTTCAACCAGATTGCCGATCTCCGCCAATTCTTTACCCTCACGATTCTTACTGACACAGCCGACGGGGTAGACGTCAACAAGATGTTTCTCCGCTCGGGATTTCACAAAAAGAACCGTATCGGGAAGGTCGATCGGCGGGGTCGTGTTCGGCATACAGGCAATGGCTGTAAAACCTCCGGCCATTGCAGCGTTACAACCTGTCCAGACAGTTTCCTTATCCTCTCGGCCCGGCTCGCGTAAATGAACATGCATGTCCATGAACCCGTGCGTGACGATCTTTCCGGTAAGATTGATGGATTCAACTCCGCTGATATTCAATTTACCGATCTTCTCGATCTTTCCTTCCGTGATCAGGATATCGGTGATCTCATCGCTTTTCTGAAGAATATCTATCAGACGTGCGTTCTTTATGAGAAATTGCTTCGGTAAAGGTTTGGAAAAGATGTCTCGTGCCATTGCGGTGTCCTAATTGAGATTAGTGAGTAACAATGAATTCTGCAAAAATGCCGGCGACGACGGCAAACATCAGGCCGATCATGATCTTCTTCATACGGTCCTGAGAGCTACGTTTGATTTCCCGTACATCGGCCAGCTCGGTGTCACGGAATGCATCGCCAATACGAACGGATACGATACCGTCAAGATAGGAATAAAAAGTGCCTTCTACGGTGTCGCCCTTGTACAAAAACAAGATTACCGGATCGCCGACTTTGGCTTTCTGGATCGTAAGTTCAAGCTCTTTAAATCGCTGTTGTTTTTCGGTTTCGTTCAGTTCTTTATTCTCATTCAAGTGGTAACCGGCTGCGCAACTTGAGGCCAGGTATACACAACAAATTAGCAGAATGATTTTTTGCATATCCATCCGTTCATTTTTTTTAAATCTAATGTTTCATAAACCCAATTTCAATCATTCAGTTTTATTTCTCATGGAATCGGCGACCGTCTGGAAAAAACCTTCCATAATGCAGATCAGCTCCTTGTCAGGGATGCATTCATTCATCGCTCGGGTCATACAACTTATCCACTGATCCCTTTCACGGTTACCGATCGGGAAAGGCGCATGACGGGCCCGAAGCATGGGATGGCCGTGTTTTTGGGTATACAAAGGCGGCCCGCCGAATCGTCCGACCAGGAACTCGAATAATTTCTCCCGTGAAACGGAAAGGTCCTTGTGCAACGTTCGTATAACCGAAACATCCGGATCCGAATCCATGATATCATAAAAACGGTTTACGAGACGGCGAATGGTTTGTTCACCTAATTCCTTATACAGTGTATCGATACGGTTCAGAGCGATGTTATTCATGCGTCAGTTTATTTTGGATTTCCAAACAGATCGACGTTGGTTATGCTGAACGGAATTTCCAGTTTATTCACATTCTCAAAAACCTCAATTTTAATGGAGCCTTTCGCGGGAAAAGATCCTTCCAGATAATAACTCAGCGTACAGCCGTCCCCGTAATCGGAGGTGGAATATTTCTGCACCTCTAATTTCCTGCCGCCGGCATCGAGAATTTGAACGTCATTGAGCGCAGAACACGATGAACCGAATTTCAAAGTCATTTCTTCCCCGCTGCCGCTGGGCCGTACGGATTCGATCGTAACATCAAATGAAGTTCCGTGCGAACCTTCTTTTAATGCCGCGATGCCCGCATCCACCCAGTTAGTCCCGGAAGCGGACGTAGCGTAGACGAATCCAGAAATCTCTTTGAATCCTTTGACCTCTTTGCCGGGAAGTTGCAGCGTCACGTCCCACAAAAGAACGGATTTGTTCTGTGACATCTGTACGTATCCCGTTTCACGGTTCCATTCATCCGGGTGAAGCAGGTCTTCGCCGTTATCCGCAACGGCTTTTCGAACGACGGCCTTTTCCGCCGACAACACCGCGCCAGGCAGACGGCCCAGGACCGATATACGGTAGCTTTGGTCAGTGCCAAACAGGTTGTATTCAGGATCTGATAAATTAGACATGGTAATTCGTGCGATCTCAACTGCTGCAAAATTTCCACCCGTGTAATTCTCTATTTTCTCCGCCGCCGGTGTCATGGGTTCTTCTTCCTTAAGCCCAAGCGCGGCGATCATGGCGTCGTAAGCGGCCTGTGCCGCGGCCATCTCCGTGGCGTAATCAAAAAACGGTTTGAATTTCCCTTTATAAGTCGCTCGAACAGGACCTTTTTCGCCGAAGAGCTGTTCGTTGATCTCATTACCCGACGGAGGGTTCTTTTTCATATCGGCTCCGGCCAGGATCTGCTGGCGCCACCACGCTTCGTCGGACATGACCTTATCCAGTACGTTGAGGAATTTCTCCCCTTCTAGTGTCAGGAGAAGGTTTCCGCTTTTATCTTTCTTGAAATTGGTACTCTTTTCAAGTTTTCCCGGCATCTGAAAACTTATTTCGGTCTTCATGGTTGCGAGAAAAGCGGATAACATCGGCCGCATCTGCTGGAATTGAGTTTTTTGTTCAGCGATGGTTTTATCCAGTTCTTCTTTCGAAAGGTTCGATTTTTGTTCAGTTTTTTGATCCGTCTTATTGTCGTTGTTCAATTCCAAAATCAGGTTCCCTTGCGCGTCTTTATAAAACATGAGGGAATCCATCATGCTGATGTTCTTAAAACGTACCTTAGAGATATCTGCAAAATAGGCCGTGCCTTTGAAATAATTTTTTCCGTCATCGGTCTTTCTGAATTCGATGTCTTTCCAGGTTTCGATACCCGACGAATTTTTCAGCACGTCTTTCGCCAGTGAGGCGCCGCCGGCTGTCTGATTCATTTCCATCATCGAGGCTGATTTGACTTCGACGATAACTTTCCCCGAACCGTCCGGGTTGACGGTGTAATCCAGCTTGGTCTCATAACATCCTAGAAATAGCAGGGAAATTAAGATGAGTGCGAACCGATTTGTTTTCATGATTTCTCCTTGTTTAGTTACTCCTCAAAGTATGGTTATTTTTGATCGCGCATGTATAAACATAACCACAGAGACACAGAGAGCACGGAGGAATATAAAATTTTCTCTATGTGATTTTCCGTGTTCTCCGTGTCTCCTTGGTTACTATAACAAAATCATATCAACTGAAAATAAATTGTTTTCAGATACATTGTTTCCGGTATCTGGAGAATATGCGGATGATCCGGCGGCTGGTAAGTTGTATTTACAACGCGCAGCCTCATGCCAAGGTCGGCTGATGCGAAACGACCCGCCTCACGCATGAGATCGGTGGTCATGTGGTATGCGCAGGAGGAAAGCACTACGTAGCCGCCATAATTGAGCAATTTTAAAGAATTGAGCAGTAATTTCCAATAAGCCCATTTGATCTTATCCGTGCCTTCTTTACGTTTGGCAATAGCCGGCGGGTCGATGACAATAAGATCGTATTTGATCACTTTGTCAGCCTGCGTTTTTTGGAGTTCCGTTTGCTCGTCGAGAAATTCAAACACATCGCGCACGACAAACTCACATTTTTTATCAACGCCGTTCAACGACGCGTTGATCCGGGCAACTTCCACCGCTTCCGGATCCATGTCGATCGCCGTTACGGTTGCGCCGGCTTTGGCCATAGCGGCAGTGAAGCCTCCCGTATAACAGAAGAGATCTAAGCATTTTTGATTTGGTTTGATGAGTGACGTGACGAATTCCCGGTTATCGCGTTGATCGAGATAAAAGCCGGTCTTATGGCCTTTGATCATATCGACGCGGAACTTCAGGCCGTTTTCTGTAATGTCGATGAACGGTGGAATTTCCCCATACACGGTTCCGTAAACGGCTTCCAATCCTTCTTCCGCACGGGACTCCATGTCGCTGCGTTCGTAGATTCCTTTGGGTTTGATCAGTTCTACCAGAATATCAATGGTATCGTTCTTGAATTTATCCATGCCGAGCGAACGGATCTGCATGACGAGGTAATCGCCGAATTGATCCACGATCAGGCCGGGCAACAGATCGGCCTCCGCGTGTATCAGTCGCCGCGCATTGGAACGGAATTTTTGGGTATCACGAAACTGCACCGCTTTTTTGATTCGATGAAAGAAGAAATTCTTGTCAACCGCCACATTCTGTTTTGATAAAATACGAACGAGGATATGCGACATGGAATTGTAAGTGCCGATGGCAAGAAACTTATTTTCCGAATCATAGACTTCTACAATGGAGCCGTCTTCGATCGTATCGCGGTCTTTGAATTGTGTGGAAACATCGTCGCGGAAAACCCACAGGTAGTTGTTGCGGATCTTCTTATCTTTTTTTTCTTTGAGCTTGATACGATTCAAAACGGCTTAACTCTCTTTCTCCATTGTTTGTTTCAATTCACTCAGGGCGTTCAATGCCTCCAGCGGAGTCAACGCATTGACATCTAATTTAGACAAGGATTCTTTCAGTTTCTGCCCGAGCGTATCTTCAAAAAGCGTGATCTGCATCGGAGAAGTCTCTTTTTCAAGTGCCTGTTTATCTTTATGAGCAGAAATATTGTGCGACTCGAGGTTTTTCATGACCTCTTTGGCGCGCTGGATCACGGTCTTTGGCAGGCCGGCTAATTGCGCAACTTCGATACCGAAACTATGATCGCAACCGCCCGGGGCGATCTTACGGATGAATACCACCTTATCGCCGTATTTTTTCACCTGCATATTATAATTTTTCACGCGCGGCAGAAGTTCTTCCAGCTCAACCAATTCATGATAATGAGTGGCGAATAAAGTTTTTGGTTTTTGTGCGCCGTGTTCATGAAGATATTCCGTCACCGCCCACGCAATGGAAAGTCCGTCAAAGGTGCTGGTGCCGCGTCCGATCTCATCCAGAAGGATCAGGCTTCGCGAAGTGGCATTGTTCAGGATATTTGCCGTCTCATTCATCTCGATCAAAAACGTACTTTCGCCTGCGGCTAAATTGTCCGACGCGCCGACGCGGGTAAATATTTTATCGACGATCCCTATCTCTGCAGAGACTGCCGGAACGAAGCTTCCGACCTGCGCTAATAATACGATCAATCCGACCTGCCTGAGATAACAGCTTTTCCCCGCCATATTAGGGCCTGTGATGAGATGGATCTGGCTGACGGAATTCATGGTAAGATCATTCGGAATAAAAGGCTCATCCGGCGGCAGGATCTTTTCTACCACGGGATGCCGGCCCTCGCGAATAATGAGCGTATCTGTTTCGTTGACGACAGGTTTCACGTATTTGTTAAGGGCCGCAATTTCCGCGAAGGAAGCATAACAATCAAGTTCCGCGATCAATGAGGCGTTTTTCTGAATATCCGCCGTGTGGTTTGCGATAGCCTTGCGTAATTGATCAAAAAGTTCAAGTTCAAGCCGGTTGATTTTCTCTTCAGCGGTCAGAACTTTTTCTTCGTATTCCTTAAGTTCCGGCGTGATGAAGCGTTCCGCATTGACCATGGTCTGCTTACGGATATAGTCCGGCGGAACTTTATCCTTATGGGTGTGCGTGATCTCGATGTAATACCCGAAGACGTTATTGAATTGAACTTTAAGGGAGCCGATACCGGTGCGTTCGCGCTCGCGGCTTTGAATATTGGCGATGTAATTTTTTCCGTCGAAAGCCATTGCGCGCAGAT
>CAZHUW010000070.1:0-15169 GCA_964535295.1 uncultured Bacteroidota bacterium | reverse complement strand
GGATACGATTTCAATACACTTGAATTTGCTGTGCGGGACGGGGTTCCGTATGCGATCGATTATATGAATCCCGCGCCCGATTGCGACTATTACTCTGTTACGCCGCCTAATTTTGAATGGGTCGTTGACAAAGTAACTGAGATGGCCATTGATAGAGCATTGAATCACAAGCCCGATAGCGGGGAATTAAGATGGAGTCAGTTCTTGAATGGCGCACAGCAGATTTCGCGAAAACAACGGCCGACAACAAAAAAGACCCGATAATTGAAAGCGTCAGATGGTGAATATTGCGGATAGCATTCGTTTCTACAACGATTTGCTTGAAAAAAATGAATCCAAGATTGGCGAGATTGTAGCCGCGTTCAATGCCGAATGTACATTGCAAAAGCTGACTTTTGGCGGCCGTTCAATGTTCAATTTTCTGCGGCCAAATTTTATCAGCAAAGAGCAATACCAATATATTAAGCAAGTCTGTACGATCCTTCACAATACGATCACGAAGTTCAAAAATTCAGCTTTGGCGAACCCGCACATCATGGCCCAGGCGGGAATCATTGATAAAGAAAAAGAACTCGTAAATATTCATCCGGGTTATGACCGGTTGTCTATCACTGCACGATGGGATTCGTTCCTTGAAGGAGAATCACTAAAATTCGTGGAACTCAATGCTGAATGCCCGGCCGGGATTGCATATTCGGATGTGGCAGCCGACGTTTATGGACGGCTTCCTTTTGTAAAAGAGTTTAAGAGAAAGTATTCCGTTGAAAATTTCAACATTCGTCAAACGCTGCTAGACGGGCTATTGGAAACCTATTCTGTTTTTCAAGGAAAGAAGAGAAACAAAAAACCGACTATTGCCATAGTTGATTGGAAAGAAGTGCCCACCTATACTGAATTCCAATTGTTCCAAGAATTCTTTGCCGCGAATGGATTCCATTGTTTAATTGCAGATCCGAGGGATCTTATTTATAAGAATGGGCGTTTAGAGTATGAAGGAACCGGTATCGATCTTGTGTATAAACGGATACTAACGAATGATTGTATTGAAAAACCCAGTGAAACAAAAGCATTAGTTGACGCCTATCGTGAACATAACATCTGCATGGTCAATTCGTTTCGGGCAAAATTGGTACACAAAAAATCGATCTTTGCGGTTTTAACGCATGAAATGAATCAGGAACTGTTTACACGTGAAGAGATATCGGTCATTTCCAAACATATTCCCTGGACCCGCATGATCCAGGATGAAAAAACCATATATAATGGCCGGGAAATTGATCTTGTCAACTTTGTTAGTTCGCATAAGGATCGATTTGTTATCAAACCAAATGACGAGTATGGCGGAAAAGGGGTTTGTTTGGGAAGAGAAGCATCACAAGATCAATGGAACATCTTGATCCAAGATGCCATCAATGGGGAGCCAACCGTTGTCCAAGAAGCTGTTCCGATCCCGCGGGTAGCCTTCCCGGTTGTAGAGAATGGCAAAATCAAATATGCCGATATGGTTGTCGATATGGACCCGTATGTCTTTGGAGCGAAAGTGGAAGGTGTGCTGACGCGCTTATCCTCATCTTCGTTAGCGAATGTCACAGCAGGGGGTGGCACCACACCAACATTTGTGATCGATCAAATATCAAACTAGGCATTGTGTATGTCTCAAAAGGTCCCATTTACCATAGGAATTGAAGAGGAGTTCCAGATCATAGATCCGGAAACAAGGGAATTGCGTTCCCATGTTACAAGCCAGATGCTTGAAGAAGGCAAGCTTCTTTTGTCAGAACAGATCAAAATGGAAATGCATCAATCCGTTGTTGAAGTTGGCACTAATATATGTGTAAATATTCAGGAGGCACGGAAGGAAGTAGTTAAACTCAGAACCGCGATAGCTCAGTTAGCAAAAAAGAGGGGATTACGCATCGTCGCGGCGAGCACACATCCCATCAGCGACTGGAAAAGCCAGGAAATAAGTGATCACGACCGTTATCGCGAAATTGTTGAAAATATGCAGGATATAGCTCGGGCAAACCTGATTTTCGGCCTGCATATTCACATAGGAATGCCGGATAATGAGACCTGTATCGCAATCATGAATGAGATAAGGTATTTTTTGCCACATCTTTTGGCTATTTCAACCAGTTCGCCATTTTGGATCGGGCGGAATACCGGTTTAAGTTCGATCAGGACTAAAATCTTTCAAAGGTTCCCGAGAACAGACCTACCTCCGGTCTTTGAATCATGGTCGACTTTTGAAGATTATGTAAACTTGTTGGTAAGAACAAATTGTATAGATAACGGAAAAAAAATTTGGTGGGATGCAAGGCCGCACCCGAATTTTGGCACACTTGAGATACGTATTTGTGATTTACCGACACGGGTTGAAGAGACAATTGCCATCGCCGCGCTTATTCAAGCCTTGATGTTAACGCTTTACAAACTTTACATGAAAAACATGTCTTGGCGTATCTACCCGAATCAACTGATCTCTGAAAATAAATGGCGCGCGAGCCGGTACGGGATAAACGGAAAAATGATCGATTTTGGAAAGCGAGAAGAAGTCCATATAAAGAGCCTAATTTACGAACTCATACAATTTGTTGATGATGCCGTTGAAGAACTTGGAAGTCGTAATGAAATTAACTATATTTATAAGATTCTGGATGAAGGAACAAGCTCGGACCGTCAGGTTAAGATTTTTGAAGAAAGTGGACGCGATCTCAAAGCAGTAGTAGATTTTTTAATTGAGGATACAATTACAGGCTTATCCATTAACTAATTCTAATTATATAATTTTCATCACCTTAAAGGAGGCCATATGGGAATATTTTCAAGAATGACCGATGTTTTAAAGGCGAACATCAATGATTTACTTGACAAAGCCGAAGATCCTGAAAAAATGATTAAGCAGATGGTCATTGAAATGGAGGAAGCTGTTAACAAAGCTACAACGGCAGTGGGCACCGCAATTGCGAATCAGAAACGTCTTGAAAAGCAGTATAATGAAAACAAGAAGCTATCTGACGAATGGCAAAATAAGGCGATTCAGGCTGTAAATGCCGGCCGGGATGATCTTGCATCCCAGGCCTTGGCAAAGAAGACCACTTATATGAATTCAGCAACATCTCTTGAGCCAGTACTGCAACAAGCAACCCTGGCAGCCGAACAGATGAAGGGCCAATTAGCCCAATTGAAGGCCAAGTTGGACGAGGCGCGTATTCGACAGAATACACTTATTGCCAGACATCAGGCGGCTAAAGCCAAGAAGATGATCTCCCAACAAATGAGCGGTATCGGTGGCGGCGCATTCGGAAATTTTGATAAGTTTGAGAAGAAAATTGAGGATGTCGAATCCGAAGCCGATGCTCATGCGGAACTAGCCGGCGAAAGCACTTCTTTGGATGATGAATTCAAAAAGCTCGAGTCTAGCTCAACTGTGGATGCCGACCTGGCGGCATTAAAAGCGCAATTAGGCAAATAGCTTAGTTTCAGCATACTCATTGGTGTTTATCAAATAGTAATATATATGTATTTGATATATAATATATATTATGTAAACTATCAATAAATAATATAAACCCGTAGTGTGGCTTTACTCTACGGGTTTATTCTTTTATTCAAGTTCTTTAATCATATCATTCAGCTCGGACCGAATATCCTGGATCATTTCCTGAATATCCATTCCTGACCTCGCATCATCAAGTACACCCTCTTCAGACAGCTTCTTCTTCGCGCCTTCGATGGTGTATTTTTCGTCATATAGCAGCTTCTTTATAAGGAGTATATTGTCAACATCATCTTTGGTATAAATTCTGTTGCCGGATCGATTCTTGGATGGTTTTAGAAGATCAAATTCGTTCTCCCAATATCTCAGTACATACTGCTTTAGTTGAGTCATTTCGCAGACTTCACTAATTGAGTAATAGAGTTTTTTGATAATAACTGACATAAACTTAGTGGTTTAAATTTAAGTTTGTGTATCTTTAACAACTACTAAAATGGAGCACGATGTGAAGATCTCGGGAGCATACGAATTAAACTTAATCAGGATTAAAATAATGTTGTAGTTACTGATGCAACATTAAATATCAATATATACAATAAGATAGAATGACTAACAAAGCACGGAAATATCCATTTTGTCAACAGAATTGGCTAACCGTTGGGCCACTTTTTGAATATCCGCAAGCGCCAATCTGTCAATATAATCAGTTATATCTGATATATTCAACCTCTTTTTTAAGTAGATTTCATTCTTAGCTAAACGGATCATTCGTGTTGATGTACTTTCTAATCCGAAAAGAAGGTTTGCTTTTATCTGCGCTTTGGCCATCTTAAATTCCTGTGGCTTGATCGGATTGCTTACTAGTCTCTCACATTCGGATTTGACCATGGCTATAGATCTTTCCAATTTGCTCTTATCTGTGGCAAGGTAAACCCCAAAAACACCGGTATCATACATGAAATCAACAAAACTGTAGACAGAATAAGCTAAACCGTGTTTTTCTCTGAGCCTCTGAAATAGCCTCGAACTCATCCCGCCACCGAGAATGGTGTTCAAAGCTAATAAATTGAACTTCTTATCATTCAAATAACTTATATTGATCGGGTTCCCTATACAAATATGAGCCTGGGATATCTTCTTGTTAATTACTTCCTTTTTGCCCTTTACATTCAAATTATCGAATACTCGTATTCCGGAAGGCCAATAAGAGCGGTTATTGTTCATACTCTTGAAAGTAAATTTTGCGTTGACTAGATTTGCCAATTGTCTATCATCAAAATTACCGGCAATCGATACGACTATGTTCGAAGGTACGTAATATTTATGATAAAAATCGACTAGCTGCTGACGGGAAAAAGCAGAAACGGTCGATTTTGAGCCTAAAATACCAAACCCCAAAGAATGTTTCTTGAATAATTGGCTGTAGAAATGGTCTTGAATAAATTCTTCCGGCGTATCTTCAGTATCCTTGATCTCCTCCATGATCACCTGCTTCTCGCGTTCGATTTCCCTTTCGTCAAAAACGGCATTCTGGACAAGATCAGAAAGAACATCAATAGCCAACGGCAGATCTTCACTCAGGATGGTAGCATAAAAACAGGTCTGCTCTTTGCTCGTAAATGCATTCATGTTACCGCCGACGTTTTCCAATGCTTTGGCGATCTGAAGTGCGTTACGTTTCCGTGTACCTTTAAAGACAGAATGCTCGATAAAATGACAGATCCCCATATTCGCCGGGGTTTCATAGCGCCCCCCTACTAATACCCAAACCCCAATGCTTATGGATCGGAGGTTGGGCATGTTTTGGGAAAGCAAAGTAAGTCCGTTATCGAGAACAGTTTTAGAATAGTTTTCTTCGCTGTATAGCGTTTTGGCGCTCGTCGCGCTGTACGAATGTATGAAAGAAGATGATGACCGGTTCTTATCGGACCGTTTCTTCATTTAATTCTTTTTTTCAGGTTCGTTGTGATGTTCTCTTTTGATCAGGGCTTTTCTGCTTAATTCGTACTTGGTCTTACCGTCGCGCGTCATTATTTCCTGTAGAAGCACTTCAACTTCGTCGCCAAGCTTTAGGTATTCTTCCACCTTTTGGACTCGTTTATGGTCAATTTCTGAAATATGAAGCAGCCCCTCTTTACCTGGAAGAATCTCAACAAAAGCTCCGAAATCCGTTATTTTCTTAACAGTACCTTTATATGTTTTGCCCTTTTCCGGATCCTCGGTTAGGCCGCGTATGTAATTGATCGCGATCTCACTTCCTTCCGCATTGACTGAAGCGATAAACACTGTTCCGTCCTCTCCGATGTCAATCTTGGCGCCTGATTTCTCGACGATCTCACGAATGGTTTTACCGCCAGGACCAATAACCAGTCCGATTTGATCGACTTTGATCTTGATGGTTGTGATCTTTGGAGCAAAAGGTGAAATGTCCGGTTTACCTTGGGTAATTGTCTGGTTCATAATGCCCATGATATGAATACGGCCTTCTTTTGCCTGAGCTAAGGCTTCTTTCATGATTTCAAAAGAAATACCTTTGATCTTTATGTCCATCTGGCAGGCAGTGATGCCTTTCGCGGTTCCAGCAACCTTGAAATCCATGTCTCCCAAATGGTCCTCATCGCCAAGGATGTCACTTAATATGGCATATTTGTCATTCTCTTTGATCAAACCCATGGCGATACCGGCTACGGGTGATTTGATCGGAACGCCTGCATCCATAAGTGAAAGTGAGCCCCCGCAAACAGAAGCCATGGAACTTGAACCGTTCGATTCCAAAATCTCGCTGACAATTCGGACTGTATAGGGAAATTCAGCTTCATCAGGAAGGACGATCTTCAGAGCACGTTCCGCTAAATTTCCATGTCCAATCTCTCTCCGTCCGGGTCCGCGCGACATACGCGCTTCTCCGACCGAAAAGGGCGGAAAATTGTAATGCAGCATAAAACGCTTATCTGAAACCGGATCAATTCCGTCAATGAATTGTTCATCAATTTTAGTTCCAAGTGTAGTAACAACGAGCGCCTGGGTCTGTCCCCTTGTAAACAGAGCGGAGCCATGAACACGCGGCAGCAGGTTGATCTCACATGTTATCGGCCGGATTGCCGTCATCGCACGACCATCCAAACGGCGCTTTTCGTCCAATATCATGCTTCTCATGTCCTGATACTGCAAATCTTCTATGATTTTGCCGATAGAACCGACGAAATCAGGATACTTTTCGGTAAATTGTTCAATAAGATCTTTTTTTAACTCTTTTAACTTTGCATTTCGTTCCGTTTTGTCATCGATTCGATCGGCTTCATATACTTTAGGTTTTGCAATAGCTGTAATTTCGGCCAGAAACACTTCATCGATTTTTGCCGGTTCAAAAGTCCGTATTGTCTTTTTTAATTCGACCGCAAGTTGTTCCTGAAGCGCAACTATTTGCTTGATAGTTTCATGTGCGAACATGATCGCGTTTAGCATATCGTCTTCAGAAATCTCATGGGCCTCCCCTTCAACCATCGCTATAGAGTCCTGCGTACCTGAAACGACGATATCCATATCGCTGGTCTCAAGCTGCTCAAAACTTGGATTGATGATCATTTGTCCATCCACTCTTCCGACCCTGACAGACGCAATCGGGCCGTGAAACGGAATATCGCTGACCATGAGTGCGGCTGAGGCACCGATGCCGCCCAAAACATCCGCATTGTATTCTTTGTCACTTGAAATGACATTAACATTAACAATTGTTTCAAATTGGTATCCTTCAGGAAATAGCGGTCGAATTGGCCGGTCGATGAGGCGGCTACTTAAAATTTCCTTTTCGGTGGGACGTCCTTCACGCTTAAAAAAACCGCCGGGAATCTTACCGCCAGCATAGGCGCTTTCACGGTAGTCAACCGACAGCGGGAAAAAATCTACCCCTTCTTTCGGTTCTTTGCTGGATACCACCGTAGCGAGAACAACGGTATCACCGTATCTGACGATAACAGCCCCATCGGCCTGACGTGCGACACGACCGGTTTCGATCTGCAGTTTCTTACCACCGATCTCCATTTCTTTTGAAAAAATCATGAGTACTTACTCCTTAATTAAGTGAATGAATCACTTGAATAGCGGTAAGCACATCGAGATTTTTTATGAAACGTCAACCTAAATGAATTCTTTATTTAAAACCCATTTAGAATGACGAAACAAAAAACCTCACTTATCGCTATTCAAATTGATGTATAAACGACAAAAGTTAAACCGGCAAGTTTAACTTTTGTCATTTTTGTTATTTTCTTATGCCAAGTTCGGCGATCAAAGAACGATATTTTTCTATATCGGTCTTTGTGAGATAGGTCAACAATCTCTTTCGCTGCCCCACCATCTTCAACAGGGAGCGACGTGAGCTGTGATCCTTTGAGTGTGTTTGAAGATGTTTGGTCAGGTCGTTGATATGTTGAGTCAATAAGGCTATCTGAACCTCTGAGGCGCCAGTATTCTTTTCGGAACCGCCGCTGTATTTCTTGATAGTTTCAAGTCTCATTTCTTTCGTGACTGCCATTGGATTTCTTTTCTCCTTTTATTTTTTATATCAGCACTTTTTCTTAAAGTTGCAGGGAATATATTGTTTTATTGTATAGGAATCAAATACTTTTTTAAAAACTTAATACATTGTAAATCCTCTGCTTAATGCCGTTTTGATATCGGCAGAGATCTGCTTCTTAAGTTCATCCCCGGAATTGAATCTGATCTCATCGCGTATACGGTATAGAAACTCAGCTTGAATATTTTCACCATAGATATTTTTATCAAAATCAATCAGATGGATCTCAATAACATCTTCTCCGCCGTCCGTAAAAGTTGGTCTGGACCCAATATTAGTTACAGCCTTGTAGGATCTCTCATGGACAACAACCCGACATGCGTAGATGCCTGATTTCGGGATAATTTTTAAGGGATGAGCTAATATGTTTGCAGTCGGGAAACCGATGGTCCTTCCCCTTCCGTCACCTTTGATAACTTTTCCTGATAATATATACGGACGGCCAAGGAATTCATTGGCCTTTTCAATATCGCCCTCTCTGACCAGGCTTCGTATCAAAGTGCTTTTGACCACCGTGCCCTCATGCAAAAAAGTTTCGATCTGCTCAACGGTATAATTATTTGAACGGCTCATACTTACCATGAGCTCGTAATCGCCGGATCTGTTCTTCCCGAATACATGATCATGTCCTATAATACATTTTGCCATCCCGATCTTGTGAACCAATATTTCGCGTATAAACTCTTCGCCTGTTTTGGAAGCCAGAGCAATGTCAAACTTCGCAACAATGAGAACGTTAAGGCCTAATTTTTCAAGGACATCCCTCTTTTCATCAATAGTCGTGAGAATTCTGATCTGAGGTTTTCGTTCTGGCCGAATGATCGTTTGCGGGTGCGGTTCGAATGTGAGCAAGGCGCTTCGCCTGTTAGTTCTATTTGCTTCTGCGATGAGATTAGTAAGAATTTTTTGATGCCCAAGATGGACGCCATCAAACGTTCCGATCGTTAAGATGGTTTCTTTTAAAAAAGTTACATTTTCAAGGTCAGTTTGTATGAGCATTCGCGGTTCTTAAAGAGTGAATTGATTCTCTGAATTGATCGATCGTCAATGCATTGCTGAGCGAAAATGACCCGATAGACTCACGCTTCAAACTCTTTACATAAGCGCCACAACCAAGTTTATTCCCAAAGTCTCTAGCAAGCGCACGAACATACGTTCCCTTTGAACAATAGATTCTTGTAGATAAAATCGGAGCCAGATAGGAAATTATATCAAAACTGAAAATACTTACTTTTCGGGATTTGAGCTCGGGTGAATGTCCTTTTCTTGCAAGTTTATAAGCCGCAACACCATTGACCTTGATCGCGGAGAAGGCCGGGGGCATTTGATCGATTTCGCCAATGAATTCAGCCGATGCCGCCTGAAGGGACTCGAGCGTGTGAGATCCCACATCAGACTCAGAAATTATTTTGCCCTCGCAATCCATCGTATCTGTCATTTTACCCAATTCAAATTCACATAAATAAGTCTTTGGCAGTCCTGAAAACTCATCCACATTTTTTGTTGCTTTCCCGGTGCAAACGATCAAGAGACCGGTGGCAAAAGGGTCTAAAGTACCGCAATGCCCTACTTTCTTTGCCTTTGTAATATTTCTGATTTTGTGGACCGCGTCAAATGACGTCCACCCGGAAGGTTTATCGATAAGCAAAATCGCGCCGTTGTCAAAAAAAACCTGAGCTGGATTCGGAGCTTCGTTCGCTAACTTTGTGCTGATGCTTTCAAAGTTTTGGCTGGTGATCAAGGGAAAATCAGGAATGATGTTTCTCACTGTTAATTTCCCTGAATATCTGTTCGAGCTTTTCTGCGTTTTCCTGAGTCTCGTCGAAATAGAATTTTATTTGCGGAACGTACTTTACGTCAACACGCTCGCCGATCTTTGAACGAAAAAAACCATGTGCGTTATTCAGCGCTTTGGCAATTTCTTTTATTTTTGATCGATCAAGTATGGTAAAATATACTTTCGCGTGGCTCAGATCATCGTTGAGTTTTACTCCCGTTATCGTCAGATCTTTGAAACGAGGGTCCCGCATTTCGGTCAAAATGATGGATCCAATCTCGCGATAGATCAGTTCAGACAGGCGGTGATTTCGTTGATTCATTTTTTATCTTAATACATTTGTTCGTTTCGTGCAACGATCTCAGCGTCACTTTTGGATTCGATCAATCTTATAATTTCATCAAAAGTTTGCCGGATGATGAGTTGATCGTTGGATACCACGGCGATGCCCAGACCCGCTAATTGCCATTTATCCAAGTGTTTTACCTCTGCAATCGAAACGTTAAATTTTCTCATCACCTGATCTTTGATGCTTTTGATAACGAACCGTTTTTCTTTGAGCGAACTGCTGGTGTGAATGAACAATTCTAACTCGCATACACCTACGAACATAATTTAAGCCGACAAAGTTCTTTTGGTCTCAACTTTCTCATAACATTCTATTACATCGCCGATCTTGATATCATTATAATTATCGATCGTCAGGCCGCATTCAAAACCGGAGGCAACTTCCCGCGCATCATCTTTAAAACGTTTAAGGGAAGATAGGCGACCTTCATGTACCACTTCACCGTTGCGCAACAAGCGGAGCGGTTGAGTGCGGTTGATCTTACCGTCGACCACATAACATCCTGCAACTGTACCGACCTTGGAGATCTTAAACACTTCGCGAATCTCGACCGTTCCGGTGATTTTGTCAGAATATTCGGGCTCAAGTAAGCCTTCCAGTGCTTTGCGGATATCCTCAATGCAATCATAAATTATATTGTAATACCGGATATCAATGTTCTCTTTTTCTGCCAGTTTACGTGCGTTGAGGTTTGGGCGAACATGGAACCCAATAATAATAGCCCCCGATGCCGCCGCTAAAAGTACATCCGACTCGGTAATAACGCCAACGCCACGGTGAATGATGTTAACTTTGACCTCATTGGTACTGAGGCGTTGTATTGAATCGCTGAGCGCTTCCACTGAACCATCCACGTCACCTTTGAGAATGATAGCCAAATTGGATACTTTCCCTTCACGAACCTGTTTTGAGATTTCATCCAAGGTCATGAACTTGACCCGACGGTGATCCTGTTCACGTTTGAGTTGCTGGCGCTTCAATGCAAGGCTCTTGGCAATGCGTTCGCTTTTAGTTACGATGAATTTATCGCCAGCCTGAGGAAGTCCATCAAAACCGATCAATGCAACAGGAGTGGAAGGCCCTGCTTTTCTTACAATATTGCCACGTTCGTCATACATCGCTTTTACTCTCCCGGCATAAATACCGCAGATAAAAGGATCCCCTACATGCATGGTCCCGGATTCCACCAGAACTGTTGCGGTCGCGCCTCGGCCTTTATCCAATCGTGCCTCGATAACGGTTCCTTTTGAATGCGTGTCTACTTTTGCTTTAAGTTCCATTACGTCCGCTTCCAAGAGAATCTTCTCGAGTAATTGGTCAACATTCAGCCCTTTTTTGGCAGAAATTTCTACGCACTGGTATTTGCCTCCCCAGTCTTCAACCAATATATTTTTTTCTGATAACTGTGTTTTGATCCGCATGGAGTTGGCCTCGGGCTTATCAATCTTATTAATCGCAATGATGATCGGAACACCGGCGGCCTGTGCATGGTTGATAGCCTCTACCGTTTGGGGCATGACGCTATCGTCAGCAGCGACTACAATAACAACAATATCTGTTACCTGTGCTCCGCGCGCGCGCATGGCAGTAAAGGCTTCATGACCAGGAGTGTCCAAGAATGTGATTTTGCGTTTATCAGGAAGTATAACCTCGTACGCCCCTATATGCTGCGTGATTCCACCCGCCTCACCCGCAACAACATTTGCGCTGCGAACATAATCCAGCAGCGATGTTTTGCCGTGGTCAACATGCCCCATGATCGTGACGATTGGTGAACGAGGCATAAGAGGAACATCTTCTTCCTCTTCTTCCTCCTCAATTTCAATATTGTCGAATTCCTGAATACGTTCGGTTTGGAATCCAAACTCGCTCGCAACCAGCGTAATAGTATCCATATCAAGACGCTGGTTGATTGAGACCATGATACCCAGCGATAAACACGTTTTGATCACTTCGGCTACTTCTTCTTCCATCAGATCTGCGAGTTCATGAACGGAGACATATTCCTGCACGCGCAGGATATTCTGATCTTCGGCAGCGGCGATTTCCTGCGCTTCCGCTTCCCGCTCTGCGCGTTTCATCTTTTTACGCTTCTGCCGTTCTTCGCCAAGCGTTTTACTTTCGTCCATCTTGGCTAGGGTTTCCCGAATAGCTGCCTCAACATCTTTTTCGTCAACTTTGGCTTTTTTGCGTTTTTTCTTTTTACCTTTTCCGTGCTTATCATCCACAATGACTTCGGGCTCTGTCTCACCTTTTTTCTTTTTTCCTCTTCGGCCAAACGTATCTCCGCCGGCCTCGTCTTTTAAAGCCTGTTTTTCCAGCTGCTGGCGGGCCTTTTCAAAAGCGAGTTTGAATTCCTCTATCGATTTATGTGACGATTTAAGGGTTTCCAGCAAGTCCACCTTCTTTTTCTCAATATGACCGGGTTCAACCGCTTTTTCAACTTTTTCAGCGTCATCCACACGCATATCGGTTCCTCGCGTCGGAACTTTGACGGCTGCATGTTTTTCCTCTACGATGGCGGCGGGGCTCACTGGCGGATGTTCTTCGATCGGCTTTTCCGTGACTTCGGGTACAGCTTCATGTTGTTTTTCCGTTTCAACCGGTACCGTTTCCGAGGGCTGTTCAAAAAGGGTTGTCTGATCGTCTTCTTTTTTATCTTTACCCTTTTTCTGCTTGATGTACGTATCGGCATGCTTTTTTTCCTTGCTGAAACGCGCCAGAACTTTTTCCAGCATTTCGTCGTCCACAGAACTCATGTGCGTCTTGATCGTCTTATAACCGTTTTTTTGTAAAAAGGCTATGATCTCGGCGTGTCCGACGAGCAACTCTTTTGCGATCTGAAAAACTTTTTTACCTGTTTTAGCCATAAAATCGTAGTAACCTATTAAATTTATAAAAATCTATTCTTTTACTTGCAGTTGCTCGTACGTGCTGATCAGTTTATTGAGAGATTTTTCTGTAACCCCTTCAGCCTTTTTCAACTCTTCAATATCGTGAATGTCTCCCAATTTTACAAAACCCATTTCTGCAAATTTTTGAGCGGCGGCTTTTGAAACCCCTTTAATATCGTCGATAAGAGTGTCGCTGGTAACAGCCGTTTCCTCTGCTTCCTTAGCCTTTTCCGCTGTTTCTCCAGATACTTCTTCCGTGACCTCTTCTTCAATTTCTTCGTCTTTTTCTTCCGTACCGCTTAATTCCGAATATTTGATTGTCTCGATCTGATAGCCCGTTAATCTCGAGGCCAGATTTATATTCTGTCCGAAACGACCAACAGCGATTGACATTTCATCATCGTTAATAACAGCCAATGCCTTTTTCTCGTTCTGGTCGACTTCAATACGCAGCGGCTTGGCCGGGCTTAGAGCACGAGAGATAAGAATCTCCGGGTCAGAGCTCCAGCTGATAATATCGATCTTTTCATTGTTCAGTTCCTTGACGATCGCCTGAATCCGAACGCCCTTCATACCGACGCATGCGCCCACGGCATCGATACGTTTATCGTTGGAATAAACCGCGATCTTGGTTCTTTCACCCGGATCGCGTGCGATGGCCTTGATCTCAATAATCCCGTCATAGATCTCAGGAACTTCATTCTCAAATAAGCGCATAAGGAACATCGGTTCTGCTCTGGAAACGACAATACGCGGCCCGCGCGGATCATCGACAACCTCTTTAATTAAAGCGCGTACCGTTTCCCCTCGTTTATAACGCTCATTGGCTATTTGCTGAGCTTTCGGCATGACAAGTTCTGCGCGTTCGAAACTTATGAAAATTTCATTACGGTTGATTTGACGGATCTCCCCGACTATGATCTCACCGACGCGATTGGAGAATTCGTCGAATAAGAGTTTGCGTTCGATATCCCGTATCTTTTGATTTAGGGTTTGGCGCGCACTGATGATCAGACGGCGCCCGAAACTTGCCGGATCGACGACATCAACGAAATCATCACCGACTTCCATATCCGGTTCAACGTTTTTAGCGGATTCAACCGATATCTGAGTGACCGGATCCTCTACTTCCTCCACAACTTTTTTTGTCTGATAAATTTCGATCGCAGCTTTATCCAGATTAACTATAACGTCAAAATTTTCTTTTTCACCGAACTTCTTACGTATCATCATTTTGAATATCTCTTCAATGATGAGATTGAGTTCGTCCTTTTCAATATTCTTTTCTTTTGCGATCTGCGTAAATGCTTCTACGATCTCGCTTGAATGATCGACCGCCATGTTTCCTCCGTTAAACTAATAATATATTAAATATAATTTTTTACCATTTGAGTTGGATATGCGCCGAGTGAATCTTGACAAGAGGAATTACCAGTGTTTCCGACTCATTCTTTTTCTTGCCTTTGATCTTCAAATGGAGTTTATCTTCAACCATGTTTTCTATCGTGCCTTTACACTCTTTTACCGTTTTGTCGGAAGATGTATAATTCAATAGAATATCCCTCCCTATATTTTTACGAAATTGCCAGTCTTCCTTTATAGGCCTTTCAATACCGGGTGAAGATACTTCGAGAATGTATTCTCCGTCAATCATGTTATCAGCTTCGATCTTATCCCCGATCTTGCGACTGAAATCCTTACATTGGTCAATGGAAATACCGTGTTCGCTGTCCAAATAAACAGCTATGATCTTGCGGTTTTGGGCGGTTTTTATACCGATTTCAACGATCTTAAAATCAGTATTTTCAATAGCCCAGTGCACAGTCTCTTGTATTTTTGCCACAAACTCCATTTCGTCTCTACAAAATAAAAAAGTGGGTCTTGAGAACCCACTCCGTAATAGGTAAAAGCAAACTGAGGCTAAAGATAAAGAAATAATGTACGTTTTGCAAGTAAAATTTACCTTAATTGTAACAATTTTCTTGCTTTTTCAGGCTTGAATATTTACATTGGCGGCGCCTTAAACTTGGGGACATAGCTCAGTTGGGAGAGCGCAAGGCTGGCAGTCTTGAGG
>CAZHUW010000069.1:2484-15515 GCA_964535295.1 uncultured Bacteroidota bacterium | reverse complement strand
TTTTTTTACATTATTGAGCCTTTATTTGCTTGAATAAAAATACTTATTTGCTTATATTCAGCCGTGTTTGATTGGACAACCCGAAACTCAAATCATAGGAGCTGTTATGGCCGGAAAGAAAATAAGCGCTTTCAAAAATGAACCCTTGACGGATTTTTCAAAAGCCGCCAATAAGAAAGCGTTCGAAAAAGCATTACACAAAGTCGGAAGCGAACTCGGTAAGGAATATTTTCTTATCATTGATGGCGACCGCGTACGAACGAATCATACGCTGAAGTCGCTCAATCCATCCAATCGCGAGCAAGTGATCGGCACGTTCTATCAGGCCAATGAAGAACTGGCCAACAAAGCGATAGAACTTGCGCATGAGAAATTCCTCAAATGGAGGAACGTGCCTGCCGAAAAACGCGCCCAGTATTTATTCAAAGCTGCTGCACTGATGCGCAAACGGAAACATGAATTCTCATCATGGATGGTATATGAAGTTGGCAAGAGCTGGGTTGAAGCGGATGCCGATACGGCAGAAGCGATCGACTTTATGGAATTTTACGGACGCGAAATGCTGCGTTATGCAGCCGACCAACCTCTGACCAAGGTCCCGACCGAGAAGAATCGTCTTCTTTACATTCCGTTGGGCGTTGGCGCCGTGATTCCGCCATGGAATTTCCCGCTGGCAATTTTGGTCGGTATGACCACCGCTGCCGTTGTGGCCGGCAATACCGTAGTCCTGAAGCCGTCAAGTGACTCTCCCGCAATTGCGATCAAGTTCGTCGAACTCATGGAAGAAGTCGGTCTGCCCAAGGGTGTGATCAATTTTATGCCGGGCCCCGGTTCCGGTATGGGCGATGCGCTGACCAAACATCGATTAACGCGCTTCATTGCATTCACCGGATCAAAATCGGTCGGATTGCACATCAATAAAGTTGCCGCTGAAACTCAGACCGGCCAACTCTGGATCAAACGTGTTGTCGCTGAAATGGGCGGCAAGGATTCCATCATAGTAGACAATGAAGCCGATCTCGATAAAGCCGCGGAAGGCGTCCTATACTCCGCATTTGGGTTCCAGGGACAAAAATGTTCCGCCTGCTCACGAGCGATCGTGGTCGAAAGCGTGCATCAGAAATTCATGAGTAAACTCCTTGAGAAAGCCAAAACGCTGACGGTCGGTAATCCGGCGGACCCCAAGAACTATATGGGCCCTGTGATCAATGATAAAGCGCTCGGAAGCATGATGTGGTATATTGACAAAGCTAAATCGGAAGGCGGCGAGGTCGTTTTCGGCGGAGTGAAAGACGACTCCGTCGGCAGTTTCCTCACGCCGACGATCGTGGATAATGTAAAACCGAAAGACACTATTTCACAGGAAGAGATCTTCGGCCCTGTTCTCGCCGTGATCAAGGCAAAGAATTATGATGAAGCGCTGGAAATTGCCAATAACACCGAGTACGGTCTGACCGGCGCAGTATATTCCAAGAACAAAAAGAAGATCGAACGCGCGAAAAATGAATTTCACGTCGGTAATTTGTACCTCAACCGTAAATGCACCGGCGCGATGGTCGGCGTACATCCGTTCGGCGGATTCAATATGAGCGGGACCGACTCCAAAGCCGGCGGCCGCGATTACCTGATGCTTTTCACGCAAGCCAAAGTCTGGAGCGAAAAGATCAAGTAATTTTCCGAACCTGCGTTTCTAACAAACACCGGCAATAATTTCTCTTGCCGGTGTTTTGTTTTATTCATAAGAGCATTAAAATCAAATATTCCTTGACAAACTAATAATGTTAAGCTAAGTTTTTATCCCCAAGAATCTGTTTGAAACCTCAAAGGCCGGCCTTCTTCGGGGGCTTTTTCAGAAAACAGATCGGAAGTATCATGCGTAACTTATTACAGAAATTCAGACATGTGTTGCCCGCCAAGAATGAATACTATTATTCAAGTGGCCACTATTACGAAAAGTTGTATGCAAGATACGGTAATCTTGACTCCTATCTCAAATTACTTAACAGCTGTACCCAACTGCCCTCAATAGAATCCGACGAGGAAATCAGGCCGGAATTGGGCAGCCATATTGACCAAATCCTCAAAAAATACGGCAAACCCCGTCATCGGCTTACTGATGTGTCTCCTCTCAACAATCAGATCCTGTTCTACAAATTTCTTATCGGAGGCCATAAGACAAAATGTGAAATGCATTTTTTCAGGAATAGACTTTTCCTCTTCACTTATACTTTTCCTTATTTGACCAAAGAGAACAGGACAGAGATCATTAAATTATTATCCACAAAATACCTGAGCCAAGCGACTGACCTTAGTCACAGCAAAATCGTCGGAAAAAATGGAAATGAAATGTTCATTCAAAATACCGTCGATTTTACGATTTTATATTTAGCAGTGAAAGACGTTTTTTTTCAAGAAGCGGCTGCTTTTACGGAAAAAATTAAAAAAGAAACCCGCCTAAGATCAGGATTGAATAACACCGAACTTATAAACCGGCTCTGACATTCGAAATTCTACCATTAATAAGGCTGTCCACATTCAGATTAGCGAATGCGGACAGCCTTAAGTTTTTGTAACAAACCATTCTATTGTCCGTAAAGCATTCATTAAGACATTATGATAAAAAGGAAATATCGGATGTACCGCCCTTCGTTCTGGGTCATTGTGTTCGCCTCATTTATTGCATGCCAATCCGAGGAAAAAGATCCTTCTGAAATTTATTCGGATATCCGTTATCTGGACTTAAACGACTCGGCGGTCAGTTATCTGAACCCGGTTATAGTAAACCTCAATGGTGATACAGCGGGCGATGTCCGCTTTACAACCAGCTTGATCGGACGCATCGACGGATCAACGGATCTTACATTCATCGCCTATCCGTTCGGAGGTGTTTTCATTCAGATCAACGGCGATGAAATTCCGGTTTTTCAAAAAAATGATACGATCGGTAGCGCGCCTGCCAATTCAAATACGTGGGACCGTTCCTTTGACATTCTGACCGCAAAACGTTATTTTCCAAATGGCGACTCGGTCATGATCGGGAGTTGGAAAAGTGTTCAAAACGGATATCTTCCGGTAAAATTGACCGTCAATGATACATCTCGCTTTGCATGGATCCGTCTGAGCGTCGACAGTGTTCTATCTAGGGTCATTCTGCATGACGGTGCTATCAATCAAACTGCGGCACAACCGATCCTTGCCGGGCAAGAAGAATAGGAAAAACTATCGCCCGATCCGCAATAGTTGCATTACCTGCGCAACAGCTTATTAATTAATTTCGGTTTTAAGGTTAGAAAAAAACCAAAGATATTATGTCCGTGCAGGAAACACATAACGAGCTCAGAACAAAGATCAATGCGTTGAGGAGGCGTGAAAATCTCACGTCTTTTTATACGGACACGGTACGGTTCATTGTTCTGGTACTTATCATTTTGCTGTCAGCGGGGCTAATCGAATGGATTACTTCTCCCGAAGCCTTCGGCCGTTGGATCATCGGCGCTTTCGTCATATTGCTTATCATGATTTTTGCCGGCCGGTTTATCATGTATCCAATCCTTCGCCTGGCCGGATTGGCTTACTCGTTTGACGATATTACGCTTGCAAAAAAAGTGGGTGAACGGTATCCGGAGATCAAAGACCGGCTTGCAAATGCACTTCAACTCTGCCGCGAAATCGGATCTGAGGATCATTCGGACGCGTTGGTCACTGCCGCTCTGCAGACCGTTCAATCCGCAACCGAACGATTGGACTTTTCCCTCGCTGCAGATTATGATTGTTTCGCGCGGACTTTTCGGCGTGGTGCTGTGATCGCCGCAATGACTCTGTTTGTTTACATTATCTTCTACAATCCTTTGACCGGTGCTTTTGCGCGGTTACTCAATCCCGGTTCGGAAATAATCGAGCCGCTGCCATTCACATGGAAAATCAGTCCGGAAAACACAGAGATCCTGCAGGGTCAGAATGTAACGGTTCGGATCGAACTCCTTCCCAATACTAACTTGAGTCCCATACTACCTGATCGAATTTCAATTTGGACTCGGCCTTCCGGCGTAGACGTCTACAAAGAAGAATTTCTGAAAAAAGACTCATCCGGGGTTTTCAGCTATACCATTCATAACATCCGTCAAAGTCTATTTTATTATGCTACTGCCGTGGATAAAAATTCACCGCGTCGGCGGACGGTCCGATCGGACGAATTTCAGATCACGGCGATCAAACGCCCGGCTGTCAAACGGCTACAAATAGAAATCGATTATCCGGATTACTCAGGACTTGAAACGCGTGCCCTTGATGAAAATACGGGCGATATATCTGCTTTAAAAGGATCCGTAATACGTCTGAAAATCGAATCTACAAAAAAACTAAAAGAAGCGGCGATTGTCTTTTCAGATAGCATTCGCCAGGATCTGCATCCGTCCAAGTTTTCTGCAGAAAAGGCTGAAGGTTCTTTTATTCTATCAAAGAACAGAACCTACCATTTTTCTTTGACCGATCAGGAAAATGTGGGGAGTAGTAACCCTGTTGATTATCAATTATCCGTGATCGAAGATGACTACCCGCTTATTAAATTGGTGGAGCCCGACAAAGACATGGATATCAATGAGAACATGACGGTACGTCTCCTTGCCGACATACAGGACGATTTCGGCCTGACAAAGCTGGTGCTGCATTACAAGATAGAACAAACGAAAAGTATTGTACCGTCTCTTAATGAGTTCTCTGCCATCGACCTCAGTTCGCTGCTTGACCGCTCGCATTCCAGTCAGAGCGCTTCGTACACGTGGAATTTTTCTTCTATCGGCCTGCAGCCGGAAGACGTGATGCTTTATTATCTTGAAGTGTTTGATAACGACGCGGTCAGTGGCCCGAAAAGTTCTAAAAGCGAGGAACGCCGCATGCGTTTCCCGTCGCTAGAAGAGATACTGGCTGAGGTGAATAAAGAGCAGGATCAGAATATTGCTAAAGCAGAGGACATCGCGAAAGAAAGCGAAAATATCAAAAAGGAACTTGACGAAATAAACAAGGAACTACTAAAGGAAAACAAGAAACTTGATTGGAAGGACAAGGAGAAGGTCAAGCATCTCGCCGAGAAACAACAGAAGATGCAAAAAGAGATCGAGGCAATGAAAGAATCCATTGATCAGATGACCGACAAAATGAATGAAAATAAACTCCTTTCCAAAGAAACATTAGAAAAATATCAGGAACTTCAAAAGCTGCTATCCGAGGTTAACAGCAAAGAATTGCAGGACGTCATGCAGAAGCTCCAGCAGGCGATGCAGAACAACTTCGACCAGAAACAGATGAAAGAGGCTTTGAGGAATTTCAAGTTCGACCAGGAATCGTTCAAAAAGAATATGGATCGCACAGTGGAGCTGCTCAAACGAATCAAAGCGGAGCAAATGTTCGATCAGCTAAAAAAACAAGCGGAAGAACTCCGGCGGCGACAGGAGCAGGTAAACGAACTGTCCAAGAACGTCAAAAACGAAAATGAAAAAAATGCTCTGGCAAAGGAACAGGAGAATATAAAAAAATCATTGAATAACCTTGAGCAACGCAGCAAAGAACTCAAGGAACTGATCAATGATATGGACAAAAAAGCCGATACGCAAGAACTCGAAGCAGCCATCTCACAGATGGAAAACGGCAGGATGCAACAAAAAATGGAGCAATCCCAGTCGGCGATACAACAAGGACAGCAAAACTCAAAAGAAAATCGCGAGAATCAAAAGGAAGTAAAAAAAGACCTTGATTCCCTTGCTCAGCAAATGCAAAAAGCGCAACAGGCGTTCCAGCAGCAACAGAACCGGCAAGTCATGGAAGCGATGCAAAAAATCGTTATCGATATGCTGGAAGTATCCAAAGAACAGGAACGCATTATGGACGACAGCCGGGCGTTGACCTTCGCAAGCCCGCGGTATCGATTTGTCGCTCAGCAGCAAGCCGATGTCCTATCCAATATGGGCCGTGTAACGGAAAACCTTATCGAATTGTCCAATAAGACTTTTTTTGTGACAACGGAGCTTGGAAAAATCGTCGGTCGCTCCCTCAACGCGATGAACGACGCCGTTAAGGATCTGGAAGAGCGCAACACGATTCGCGCCACGAATAATCAGAATTCGGCTATGGTCGCCGTCAACGATGCGGTCAAATTCCTTCTTCAATCCATGGACAAAATGAATCAAGGCCAATCCGGAACCGGAATGGAACAACTTATGGCAGATTTACAAAAAATGGCAGGACAACAGCAGGGCATAAATGACGGCACGATGCCCTTCGGCGGACAGAACCCGGGCAGTATGACGCCGGAACAGCAGGCACAGCTTGGGCGTATGATGGCGGAACAACAGGCATTGAAAGAATCATTGAAGAATATGCAGTCCGGCCTTGAAGGCCATCAGGATATTAAAGGCAAACTGGACAACATGGCCAAAGAAATGGATGAAGTGATCAAAGACATGCAGAAGCAAAATATCAGCCGTGAGACTATCCAGCGCCAGCAGAAGATATTGCAGCGCATGCTCGACGCTACGAAATCCCAGCAGGAAAAAGATTTCAGTGAAAAGCGAAAAGGAGAAACGGGGAAAGATTACAAATCAAGATCTCCCAACGAACTCCCCAAGGATCTCACCGATCGTAAAAATAAATTACGACAGGAACTTCTTAAGGAGATGAAACAAGGTTATTCCAAGGATTATGAAGAGTTGATCAAGAAATATTTTGAAGCGCTTGGAAATATAGATGAAACGCTGAATTAATTTCACTTTTCTCTTTCTTGTCACTTCATCATCGGGATCTTTACATTTTTTTCTTTGGCAACTTTGACCGCCTCATCATACCCCGCATCCACATGACGAATGACGCCCATTCCGGGATCGCTTGTAAGCACGCGCTGTAATCGTTTTGCTGCTTCCGGCGTTCCATCTGCCACGATCACCATGCCGGCATGTATCGAATAACCGATACCCACGCCGCCGCCGTGATGGAGGGAAACCCATGTTGCGCCGTTGATCGCATTGATCGCAAAATTAAGCAGCGGCCAGTCGGCGATCGCATCGCTCCCGTCCTTCATCGCTTCCGTTTCGCGGTTGGGCGACGCTACGGAGCCGCAGTCCAAGTGATCGCGCCCGATCACGATCGGCGCCTTGACCTTGCCGGTTCGAACAAGTTCGTTGAATATCAATCCGGCTTTCGCGCGTTCACTGTATCCCAGCCAGCATATCCTGCAAGGCAGTCCCTGAAACTGAATTTTTTCTTTCGCCTGACCGAGCCACCGCTGCAGCCCCGCCTTTTCCGGAAAAGCATCCATCATCGCGCGATCGGTTACATAAATATCTTCCGGATCGCCGGACAATGCCGCCCAGCGGAACGGACCCTGCCCTTCACAAAATAAAGGACGAATGAACGCAGGAACGAATCCTGGAAAATCGAATGCGTTCGTAACACCCTGTTTCTGCGCCTGGGCGCGGATATTGTTTCCGTAATCAAAAACGACGGAACCTTTTTTCTGGAAATCCAGCATGGCGCGAACATGCGCCGCCATGGATTCCATGGAACGGCGGATATATTCTTCGGGTTTGTTCTTTCTCCAATCCGCAAGTTCTTCGACCTTCAGACCGGATGGAACATAGCCGTTCAGCGCGTCGTGCGCAGAAGTCTGATCGGTCACAATATCCGGGATCATACTGCGTTTGATCATTTCCGGAAGAATGTCCGCCGCATTCCCCAAAAGCGCGATCGATTTACCTTCCCCCTTTATTTTGAATTGCTGCGCCAGTTTCCACGCCTCCTCAAGGTCTTTCACCATAACATCGCAATATTTTGTATCGAGCCGCCGCTGTATACGGTGCGGGTCAACTTCCACACAGATGGCCACGCCGTCGTTCATCGTCACGGCCAAAGGCTGCGCACCGCCCATTCCACCCAGCCCTGCGGTTAGGGTAATAGTGCCTCGCAGCGTGCCATTGAAATGTTTCCGCCCGCACTCGGCGAAAGTTTCGTACGTTCCTTGCAGGATACCTTGCGTCCCGATATAGATCCAGCTCCCGGCCGTCATCTGCCCGTACATGGTCAGGCCCATTTTTTCATATTCACGGAAATTTTCCCAGGTTGCCCAGTGCGGGACAATGTTCGAATTGGCAATGATCACGCGCGGCGCATCCGGATGCGATTTGAAAACTGCAACGGGTTTTCCCGACTGCACCAACAGCGTTTCGTCGTTCTCCAAATCTTTTAGCGACTTGACGATCGCGTCAAAACATTCCCAATTACGTGCCGCTTTGCCCGATCCGCCGTAGACGACCAACTCCTGAGGGTTTTCAGCAACTTCAGGGTCGAGGTTATTCATCAGCATTCGCATCGGCGCTTCAGTGAGCCAGCTTTTGCAGGTGAGTTTATTGCCGTGAGGAGCTTTTATAGTTCGCATAAGTGTTTCCTTAAATCTTACTGTTTAATACGCCTAAAATATAAATCCTGTCCTGATCATATTCAATGATGTCCCGGAAAGAATAATGGCTGAACATGATCAAGGATTCCTTAAAACATATCGCAGATAAACATTTCCGCCTTTTTGAAACCTTTCGAAAACCCCCGTATTTTTCATTCCGGCAAATTCTTTGAAATATTTCAATAACGGGCCTCGAACGATTTTTTCAATGAGCACCAGTTTACGGTCATGGTCGAGTGTTAATGCCTTCAATACGTTGGCGGTTATATCCCAATGGCCTTCAATCCTCATGGCGGAAGCGGCTACGAAACGATGAAGCTCCTCCGCCTCGCCGCGTCCGCGCAGGTCCGCAAACAAGAAATGGCCGCCGGGTTTAAGTACCCGTTTGACTTCGGATAAGAATTTCTGCATGCTCCCATAACAATGCGATGACTCAACATTGATAACGGCGTCGAAACGGCCGTCGGGAAACGGTAAATTTTCGGCGTCGCCTTCGACAAATTTCAGATTTTCAACTGCGTGTCTTTCCCGGCAGAGTCGGACGGCTTCCCCTGAAAAGTCAACGCCGATCATGGTTTTGGGCTTCAGATAGCGGGCCACGTAAGATGCGCCGCCGCCGCGTCCTGATCCTACTTCCAGTACATCCAGTCCTTCAAGCGGAACGGCTCCGGCAACTTCGTGATATAACTGAATGCAAAAACGATCGGCCTTGTCTGCTTCTTCGAGTACAAGTTCGGCTACACCCGGCGAGGTCGCCGCAAAACCATAATTCATGAAATTCCAAAACCCTTGGCCGTATGTGCCGGCAAGGTAGTTGTACGACCATTTCCAGATCAATCGACGAAGGTCAGGCGATTTGTGAATTAAGGCTCTGAATAAACTGGAGATCATGAGAATCCTTGGTACGTTTACTCATAAAACATAAGATTTGATATTATGAAAATCAATGTGCAATGCGGTGGATCGCGGTATTTTTAATTGCATCAAAACCGGTCATTGATTTTCGGAATTTATTTGACTAAAATCCGTTGTGTTTTAAATACATCTTCAGGATATGACATGCCTCTCATAGACGGATTCAACAGAAAAATAGATTACCTGCGAGTATCGGTTACAGACCGGTGTAACTTCCGCTGCGTATATTGCATGCCGGCCGAAGGCGTTGAGTTCGTGCCGCGAGAGGAACTGCTTACTTTCGACGAGATCGAACGCATAGCCAAAGTGTTCGTAAGACTCGGCATCGAAAAAATCCGAATTTCGGGAGGCGAGCCAACTGTTCGAAAAGATATTACGGAACTCGTAAAAAGGATCGGAAGGCTCCCGCTGAAGTCCTTTGCTATGACAACCAATGGCTATCTGCTTCAAGAACTCGCGCCGCAATTCAAACTAAGCGGACTTCATCGCGTCAATATAAGCCTCGACACACTCAAGAAAGAAAGATTTCAAGAGCTCGCCCGTTTTGACGGATTTGAAAATGTGTGGAATTCGATCTGGCACTCGGTCGATTTAGGTTTTTCGCCGGTCAAAATAAATATGGTCGTGATGAAGAATATCAATGATGATGAGGTTTATGACTTCGTGGAACTTGCCCGAAAAAACCCGCTGCATGTACGTTTCATCGAATACATGCCTTCATCGGGAGGGCTTGGAAATGAATTCGAGCATGCACGCATCATCAAGACGGAGCAATTGAAAGAACTTGTTTCCAAAAAACATGATCTGAATCCTATTACGGAGCCCGAAAAAACCGGACCGGCCAAACTTTTTGAAATACCCGGTTTCGCCGGCAAGATCGGGTTCATCGATCCCTATGCGGAACATTTCTGTTCTTCATGCAATCGTATCCGACTGACCTCGCTTGGAAAATTAAAATGGTGCCTCTTCTCCAACGAAGGCCTCGACATAAAGAGTTTTATTCGCAGCGGCAATTCCGATGATGATCTGGAACGCTGGATACGCGAACGTATCGTTTCAGATAAACCCGAACATCACCCGCCTATCGTTTCCGATATGATCCAGGTCAATACCGTATTCTCACAAGTCGGCGGATAATTCCCGTACTTTACATAGTTTATAAATAAAAAAACCGTACGGCTCTGACGTACGGTTTTTTTTATACGATAATTGCTATTGATCCAATCCACGTTTAGCGATCAGAGGTTCGATCCTGGGTTCATGCCCGCGGAACTTAATGAACAGCTTCATCGGATCTTCCGAGCCCCCTTTTTCAAGAATATTCTCTCTTAATGATTTTGCCGTTTTCTGATCGAATAAACCATTCTCTTTGAACGCCTGGAACGCGTCGGCAACAAGGACATCGGCCCAAATATAATTGTAATAACCGGCATCATATCCCCCGGCAAAGATGTGGCTGAAATACGTATTGCGATAACGGGGAATGATCTCCTTGATCAGTCCGATCTTGTCCATATAATCCTTTTCGAATTTCAGCGGATCGATGTCCTTCCATTCTTTGATCGTATACCAGTTCATATCAAGAAAACATGCCGCAAGATATTCGGTAGTAATAAATCCCTGATTGAACTTATCCGATTTCTGTATCTTGTCTATCATTGCATCGGGTATGATGGCTCCCGTTTTGTAATGCTTTGCATAATCCTTAAGCACTTCCGGTTCAAGGGCCCAGTTTTCCATGATCTGCGAGGGCAGTTCCACAAAGTCGCGGGCAACATTGGTTCCTGATACTTTGAGATAAGTGGATGAAGCAAACAAACCATGTAAGGCATGGCCGAATTCATGGAACAGCGTTTGCACTTCATCAACGCTCAGCAAAGAAGGTTTATCGGAGGTCGGCTTTGAGAAATTCCCGACATTGACGATCACCGGCCGGCTGTCTTTGCCGTACATTTTTTCCTGGAATTTGAAGTTATCCATCCAGGCTCCGCCGCGTTTGCTCGGGCGCGGGAAATAATCCACATAAAGAATACCCAGGTGCGAATTGTCGGCATTCTTTACTTCAAACACCTTAACGTCCTCATGATAAACCGGGACATTCTTGATTTCATTAAAAGTAATGCCCCATAATTTCGACGCGACGTTGAACGCGCCTTCACGGACTTTTTCCAGCTGGAAATACGGCCGAATCTCATTTTCGTCGAGATCGTATTTTTCCTTTTTTACCTTTTCTGCATAATACCACCAATCCCAGGATGCCAGTTTGAATTTTCCGTCTTCTTTGTCAATGATCGCCTGCATATCCTTCACTTCCTGTTTCGCTTTTTGCAGAGAAGGTTTCCACAGTTTGTTCAATAATTCGTAGACGCGATCCGGGGTCTTGGCCATGTTGTCGTCCAGGATATAATGCGCATGGGATGGGAATCCGAGAAGATTGGCGCGTTCCAGCCTAAGTTTCGCGATCTGTGCCAGCGTATTGTTATTATTAAATTCATTCTCGTTGTTTCCGCGATTCATCCACGCGGTGTATATCTTTTCCCTTAATTCCCTTTTCGCTGAATATTGCAGGAACGGTATCCAGCTTGGTTTATGAAGCGTGATGACCCATTTGCCATCATGGCCTGCGTCTTTGCCGGCTTTGGCCGCCGCGGCGACCACATTATCGGGAAGTCCCGCCAGATCTTCTTTGTTGTCTATCACCAGCTTAAAGCCGTTATCTTCTTTCAGAACATTTTCTGAAAATTTGAGCGTCAGCATGGATAATTCTTCATTAATCTTTCGAAAACGTTCTTTTTTATCTTCTGCAAGATTGGCGCCTCCGCGGACGAATTCCTTGTAATAACGCTCCAGTACCATGATCTGTTCTTCGTTCAGATTGAGCTTAGCCTTCTGATCATAGATCGACTTGATCCGGCTGAACAATTTCACATTCAACGCGATATCGTCGTACAATTTGGACGTCATCGGCGCGACGCGTTTCGCAAGGGCCTGCATAGAGTCGTTTGTATTCGAGGCGAGCAGATTATAAAATACACGGCCGACTTTGTTCAGCAGAACGCCTGATTTTTCGAGCGGTACGATCGTATTATCGAAAGTCGGCTCTTCCGCCGTATTGACGATGACATCGATCTCTTTATAAACTTGTGCCACACCTTCATTAAATGCAGGCATAAAATGCTCGTGCCTGATCCGGTCGAATGGCGGCACTTCAAACAGCGTTCGGTACTCCTCGAAGAAAGGATTATTGGCGGCGCTTTCTTTTCTCCCGCAAGCTGTCATGACAACCAAGAAAATTGTCACTAAAATCAAATAAGTTCTCATCAGATCACCTGTTATTAATTATAAATTAGTTTTCTAATGAAAAGTTAGAGAAACTTTTCATTTGATTCAATAACTCCTTTTCTTTTCGAAAATTGAAGTACGCCCTGCATGAGCGTCTTGATCGATACAAGAATTTTCAAAAAAAAGCTCCCAACCGGGCAATTTATGCGTACATTTCAAAGATGAAAAAACTTGTGATTATAGGCGGCGGCATCAATGGAGCCGGCATCGCACGTGACGCTGCCATGCGTGGCTGGGATGTAACGCTGTTAGAAATGAACGATTTTTGTTCTGGAACAAGCTGGGCATCGAGTAAATTGATCCACGGCGGACTGCGGTATCTGGAACACGG
>CAZHUW010000069.1:0-2384 GCA_964535295.1 uncultured Bacteroidota bacterium | reverse complement strand
ACTCTGCAGACGAATCGTATCCAACACAGGCCGAGATCGATTATTTAATTACGGAGACCAATTTTTGCTTTCCATCCGCCGAGATCGGCCGCGGCCAAATCCTATTCTCTTTTGCAGGAATTCGTCCTCTACCCTATTCAACAAAAAAGAATCCCGGTGCGATCACGCGCAGACATATGATCATTGATCATGCTAAACTTGATGGCATCTCCAACCTGGTCTCGCTCATCGGGGGGAAACTGACCACTTACCGCAGTTTGGCAGAACAAGCGGTTGACAGGATCTGCGACAAATCAGCACAGCCGAAAACCCGTAGTATCACTTCGGACATTCCGTTGTGGGGCGGCGACACTGAAAAAGCCGGACCGTTTATGCCGCAGGAAATCGGCGGAACGCGATCTATTAATGAAACAACCCAGCGGCACATGATCAGTTTATACGGGACGCATGCACGGGACATCCTTAAAATCGGAACCCGTGAAGATGGCCTTGAAAATGTATGTTCCCACGGACCGGATATCCGGGCACAGATCATTTTCGCCGTGCGGCATGAATGGGCTAAAACTCTTACTGACGTAATGCTCCGGCGAACGCCGATCGGGTTAAATACATGTCTGGGAATGGACGCTTGTGAAACCGTGGCCGAATTAATGGGAAATGAACTTGGATGGAACGTGCAAAAGAAACAGGATGAGATCAACGACTACAAGAAGTACGTAACACGCCGGTTATCGGCCCATATGCGTTAAATGTTTTCATAGCCACGATCGAGTAAATTATTATTGTAATGTTAAACTAAAAACATTACTTTTTGATTGTCCAATCCGATCTATTCGTTTTCAATTCTTGATTATTCCTGTCTTTTACGTATTGTCCGCAAACAGCAGACCTGAGATCTTTATTAGCATAAACCCGGGGAGGCTTTGGCAATGAAATATCCCGAAGTAAAAAATTATGTTGGCGGGAAATTTTCCTCCAACGGACACAAAACACTTGACGTATTATGTCCTCTCGACGGGGACATCATTTCTAAAGTACCGTTGTCCGGCAAGGATGACCTTGATCAAGCCGTAAAAGCCGCCCGGTCAGCTTTTCCGAAGTGGTCGAATACGCCGATCAAAGAGCGCGTGCAAATCTTTTACCGTTACAAAACCTTGATGGAAAAACATCTGAACGAACTCGCCGTTATCGTGCATGAGGAAAACGGAAAAACCATGGACGAATCCATAGCGGAAGTTGCCAAAAGTATTGAGCTGACGGAATTCGCCTGTTCCATGCCGCAGTTGGTCGCGGGCGAGATCATGGAGGTAAGCGCCGGCGTAGAATGCCGGGTAGAGCATAAGCCTTTGGGCGTCGTAGCTTCGATCGTGCCGTTCAATTTTCCGCACATGGTTCCGCATTGGACCATGCCTAATGCGATCGTACTCGGTAACTGTTTCATTCTTAAGCCTTCCGAACAAGTTCCTATTAGTTCCAACCGAATGGCCGAAATGTTGAAAGAAGCCGGTTTACCGGACGGCGTTTTTAATGTCGTCAATGGCGATCGTGAAATCGTCGAAGCGATCTGCGAACATCCCGGAATTGAGGCGGTATCGTTTGTCGGATCAACGAAGGTTGCTAAAATCGTATACAAACGTTCGTGCTCTTCACTCAAACGCTGCGTGGCGTTAGGCGGAGCCAAAAATCATCTGATCGTTCTACCCGATGCGCATGTGGATATGACCGCCTCCAATGTAGCCGCTTCTATGTCGGGATGTGCCGGGCAAAGATGTATGGCCGCTTCAGCCATGGTCGGCGTCGGACCGATCGATCACATCGTAGCCAGAATTTGCGAGGAAGCAAAAAAAATCATTCCCGGAAAAAACCTGGGTTCGGTGATTACCAAAGAAGCCAAAGAAAAAATAGAAAGATATATCACCGAAGCCGAGAAAGCCGGCGCCAAGGTGTTGGTCGACGGACGGAACGCCAAGGTCGAAGGTAAGGAACTCGGGTTTTACATCGGACCAACCGTTATTGATCACGTAACACCGGATATGGCTATCGCCAAAGAAGAAGTGTTCGGCCCGGTATTAGCCATCATTCGCTCAAAAAGCATCGATGAAGCCATTGAAATTGAAAACAGTTCCAACTACGGCAATGCGGCGGCGGTTTTTACGCAAAGCGGAGGAATGGCACGAGTAGTAATGGAAAAAGCCAGCGCCGGGATGATCGGTGTCAATATCGGAGTCCCCGTGCCGCGCGAACCGTTTTCATTCGGCGGATGGAATGAATCGAAATTCGGCACGTGCGATATTACCGGAAAAAGTTCAATCGAATTCTGGACAAAACTAAAAAAGACATCGACGAAATGGAATCCGGAAGCAAAAACCAATTGGATGAGCTGA
>CAZHUW010000068.1:0-15687 GCA_964535295.1 uncultured Bacteroidota bacterium | reverse complement strand
AGAACAACGATCTAACGCTGCTGCAGCTCGCTTTTGAATACAGTTACAATTCACACGAAGGGCAATTCCGCAAATCAGGACTTCCATATTTTGACCATGTGATCGAAGTGGTCAGGATTCTTGTTGACCAGCATATGGATCAGACCACGCTGGCAGCCGCTTTTCTTCATGATACGATCGAAGATACCGGTAAGACCTATGATGATATCGCATCAAAGTTTGGCGAAGATGTCGCCCGGCTTGTGGACGGACTCACCAAGATCAGCGGTTTTGAATTCGGAAGTCTCGAGATCAAACAGGCAGAAAATTACCGTAAAATGCTGCTGTCGATGGTCAAAGATATCCGGGTGATCATCATCAAGTTTGCCGATCGTCTGCACAATATGCGCACGATCGATTCCCTGCCACAGAAAAAACAGGAACGCATTGCGATCGAAACCCGCGATGTGTACGCGCCGTTGGCGCACCGCTTTGGGATGGCCAGAATCCGTTGGGAACTTGAAGATCTCGTATTAAAAACGCTGGATCAGAACGTATATTGGGATCTGTCAAAACTGATCGCCGATAAGAGAGAGGAACGCCAGGCCTACATTGAAAAAATTGCCAAGCCGCTGAGAGAGAAACTATCCGAAAACGAAACGGCAGCGCAGATCATCGGGAGGCCTAAGCACTTTTTCAGCATCTATAACAAAATGAAAAAAAGGAACAAACCTTTTCATGAGATATATGATCTTCTGGCGATCCGCATACTTGTTGACTCAAAAGTGGACTGCTACAAAGCGCTGGGTATCGTTCACAGTACGTACACACCCGTTACGGAAAGGTTCAAAGATTATATTGCTGTACCCAAGATCAACGGTTATCAGTCCATCCACACCACCGTCATAGGACCAGACGGCAAAATGATAGAGATCCAGATCCGGACAAAAGAAATGAATCAGATTGCTGAAGAAGGTATCGCTGCTCACTGGCTTTATAAAGAAGGCAAATTGCAGATGGATCAGCTCGACCGGCAAATAGGATGGATACGTCAATTGATCGACCGCCAACAGGAAAATAACGATCCAGGAGAATTCCTGGAAGATCTTAAGATCGACCTTTTTCAGGACGAGGTTTTTGTTTTTACGCCCAAAGGTGATCTTTTCAATTTACCCAGAACGGCGACACCGATCGATTTTGCATTTGCCGTTCACTCGGAAGTTGGCCTCCACTGCATCGGGGCTAAGGTGAACGGGAAAATGGTGCCTCTGCACAGTGAATTAGCCAGCGGGGATATGATCGAGGTCCTTACATCGGAACAGCAAACACCAAGTCTCCACTGGCTGGAGATTGTCAAGACCTCCAAGGCCAGAAATCATATCAAACGTTATTTCAGAAATATAGAGCTTGAACAAAGTATATCACTGGGACGAAATTTACTGGATCAGGAACTTAAAGATCTCCTTCAGAAGAAACAAATTCCCGATTATAAGGACGAGTTGGACAAAATTGTAGAGGAATTGAAATTTGACAACCGAGAAATGTTGTTATCTTCGATCGGAAGAGGGAATGTTTCCGCGCAAAGCGTTGGGCAAAAAATTGCCGCTCGTATCGCTCCCAAAGAACAGACTCTTCCGGACCAATTTTTCTTTACGCGTTTTATTAAACGGGCGCGTTCGGAGTCCAAAGGCATTGCGATCAACGGCATGGATAACATGATGATCCATTTTGCCAAATGTTGCAATCCTATACCGGGCGACGCTATTTTGGGATATGTCACCAAAGGACGTGGCATCAATATCCACCGTGCGGATTGTACAAATATCAACGATGCCATAAAAAAAGAACCGGAACGCTCCATGCCGGCGCGCTGGCAGGTGGACGAATCGAAGAATTTCATGGTACAAATAAAAATTATGGGTTATGACCGAAAGAACTTTCTCAACGACATTACACAAAAGATATCTTCTGCAGACACCAATATTGTGAGCGCCGATGTGAAAACGAGCGGGCATGAAACGATCAATATGTTTGTTATTCAAGTACGCAATATCTCCCATCTTAATCTCATATTAGACAAAATACGGAAAATACAAGGTGTGATCAGTGCGACACGCGTAGATACCAGTTTATTGAATAAATAGTCATTTTTCATATAAAGGTTTAATGGAAATTCTTTTTCTCGGCACCGGTACCTCACACGGGATTCCCGTTATTGGATGTGGATGTTCGACCTGCACATCCACCAATGAAAAGAACAAACGGTTGCGTTCTTCCGTTCTGATCTCTTTGTCCGGAAAAAAAATTCTTATTGATACTTCGATCGATTTCAGACAACAGGCTCTTCGTTATCGTATTGACCGGATAGATGCTATATTATTCACGCATCATCACGTCGATCATATATTCGGCCTTGATGATACCCGAATATTCAACAAAATACAAAAAAAAAAGATCCCTTGCTACGGAGCTAAGCCGACCATCAAACAGCTAAAACATATTTACTCCTACATTTTTGAATATCCGGATATCCCCGGAGGAATCCCCATGCTGGATTTTCTAAAACTGGGTTCCGAACCATTTGATGTGGAGGGGATTACCGTTACGCCTATAGAGATCATGCACGGTAAAATGCCTATCAACGCATACCGTATAGAAAACACAGTTTATGCGACGGATTGCAGTTTTATTCCTGAAGAATCGATGGATAAGTTCAGCAATGCTGATGTGCTTATTCTGGATTGTTTACGACTAAGAAAACATCCGACGCATTTCAATTTAGAACAGGCGCTTGAAACCGCAAATAAGATCAATGCCAGGCAAACTTATTTTACTCATATGTCGCATGAGATCGACCATGATGAGGTCAGTAAGATGTTACCGAACAATGTGGCTTTGGCTTATGACGGTTTAAAAATAACTTTATGAAAAAAACATGCTTCGTAAAATAGAATTTATTTCGTACATCATTCTGACCTCTGTCACTATCCAGAGCTGCGCTTTTTTTAATACGTTTTATCACGCACGAAAAGCATATAACAACGGGATTGATGTAATATCAAAAAATTCCGAGCGTATACAGCCTGCTCTGAACATCACAGACGTACCCCTCAACCGGTTTGCCGTCGAACCGGAGGTTATTCCTGCCGAGGCCAAGACCTTCTTTGATGTGGCCATTGAAAAGTCTAACAAAGTAGTTGTTTTATACCCCAAAAGCGGGTGGGCCGAAGACGCAACCTTATTACTCGGAAAAGCTCATTATCTTCGAGCTTACACGAACGATTGGTATGATGCCAAAAATCGTTTGGAAGTTTTTTTAACACGTTATCCCGAGAGTAAAAAAGCGGCAGAAGCAAAGTTGTGGTACGGCAGAACTCTCTTGAAAATGGGGCAGATCGATGAGGCAGAAGACCAATTCCGCCAGATTGCTGAGGATGCAGATAATTCAAAGATCAAAACCGAAGCGTTATTAGAGCTTGGCGACATTGAAGCAGAAAATAATAATTTCACTGAGGCCGGCGGTTATTATGTCAAAGCGACGCTAGACGCAGATGGCAGAGAATTAAAAAAAGCAGCCTTGTATAAATCATTTTATGCTTATTTTCAAACCCACGATTTCAAAAAAGCGATCGGTTATTTGAATATCCTTATCCAGATGGATCTCGATTACCCGGAAAGATTTGATGCTGCATTTATGAAGGCCCGGGCGTTGAAACTGGCCGGTGAATACAAGGAATCAATACGGATACTCGATGGATTGATCGGAAATCTTCACTACAAAAATTATTTTCTCAAAGCCGAATTTGAGATAGCTGATATTCTCCGGTTGTCCGGCAGGAATAGAGATGCCGTCAAACAGTTCGAGTATGTAATTGAAACGTACAATAACCCTGTCTTTACAGGTGATGCATATTATTTCTTGGGTTTGATATATGATAGACCTGTTGTATCCACGGCAGATGCATTTGCCGCAGATCCGGAACTGGCGAAGAAATATTTTTATCTAGTAAAAACTCGTTACACGAATGCGACCTATTACCCGGCCGCATCGGAACGTTTTGATTATTCGACAAAGATGGATTTTTTTAGAAATTCGATCAGAGCGGACGAAACATTATTAAAAGTTATAGAAAATAAAATCAATGACACTGATTTTGTGGTTAATATTGAAAATTATTTCCCTTCGACTAGCGACACGATGACTCAAACGGTAGAAGGAACTGACGAAAAATCCACTGCAAAGAACACGGGTATAAAACCCGCCATCGACACGAAAAAAGAGATCGATGGTGTAAAAATAAGTAATACGGAGCTGGACGAGAAGATCCAAAATATTCAGTTGGAATTATTGGAAATCGCTGTTCAAAATGATCCGGATACATTACACATATGGAGATACAAGGCTCTTGAGTTATTGGCCGGTGATTACATACTTTTGGCTGATTATTTTTATTTTAATTTATCCAATTATGATTCCGCCGGTAAATATTATCAATATGTCATAGATCACTTCAAAGATACGCCCTATCTTGAATTTGCGTTGTATGGATATGCGCGCGTACAGGAAAAGAAACAAAATCCCGAGTCCAGATCGTATTATCAGTATGCATACAATGTATTCCCTGAAGGGCGGTTGTCCGATATCGGCAGAAAAGTTCTGGGTTTAAAAGAACAAAAATACGACAGCTTGGATTATTGTTTTACATTAGCAGAGGAAAATATTCTACATAAAGAGAATTATGAAGAGGCGATCCGGCTTTATACTCAAGTGGCGCTTACGGATTCGGCCGAGTACAGACTTAAAGCTCTTTATGCCTTAGGGATATTGTATGAAAAGAAACTGGACAATAAGTCAAAGGCTTTTCGTTTGTACAATACGTTGGTCTTAATGGAACCCAATTCGGTTTATGCAAAAAAGGTGAAATCAAAAGTGGATGCCTATGTGTTGGAAAACCGGATTACCTTGGATTCATTGAAGTTCTGGGTCGACCGTGATTTTATAAAGATTCAGTTGGATCAGACTTTTCGTGATACCGTAAAGACGCTGGATACTCCTGAAACGCTTCACATGGATTCCACACAAAGTCGTTTACCACAGGAAGTGAGGCCTGACGAGAATGAGTTTTCACCTCTCGATTCGGTTGGCATCAGAAAGCGAAAAGATTTAGAAAAAATACCGTTGAACGAACTCGAAAGCAACAGACAGAAAAAAGGAAAAGACAAAAAAGGAAAAGATGCGGTTAAACTAGAAGAGGTTTTTAAAGATGAATAAGACCACAATATTTTTGATCACACTGGTATGCTTGTCAGGTTGCGTGCCGTTGCCCGTATATCGGTCCTCAAACCGGACCATTGATCAGGCGGGCAACTCTTCCGAGCAGATTTCTGGTTCCATCACCGGAACCGCATCTTATTATGCGGACAAATTTCATGGAAGAAAAACGGCGAACGGCGAAACGTTTAACATGCACGACCTGACCGCGGCGCATAAGACATTGCCCTTCGGAACGATCGTTAAGGTCACCAACCTCAGTAATAATAAATCCGTAAAACTGCGGATCAATGACCGTGGACCTTTTGTAAAGGACCGTATCATTGATGCTTCCCTGGCAGCCGCTAAGGAACTCGATATGCTTGGAACCGGGACTGCGGAGGTTCGGATAGATATCATTATACCCTAAAATTAGTCTAAATATTAAGAGGCTGTAATTCTTAAATTTGAACACCAAAAAGGCAAGTTTCTGATTTCAGACCCCCAAAATACCTTGACTTGACCTGCTTTGTTTGGTACATTATGAAACGTTCACACTTACTTTCTATCAGCAAGGCAGCTGCACATCATAATGAGAGCCCATCTCGATAATTTTCTCAGATATCTCGATGCCGAACGAAATTATTCTAACAAAACTATTCTCGCGTATCGTACTGATTTAATGGAATTTATAACGTTCGTTGAATGCCGTTTCGACTCCAAAGCATTTACTGTCAATGAAATATCCAAGAATGAGATCAGATCTTTTTTGGGTGAATTGTCACGAAATCGTATGCAGAAAAAAAGCATTGCCAGAAAGCTCTCAGCGATCAAATCCTTTTTCAAATATCTAACGAAAAATCAGTTTACATCTTCTAATCCGGCCAAGCTCGTTGCAACGCCTAAATATGAAAAGAAGGTTCCATCATTCTTTACTCAAGAGCAGTTAAAAACTTTGTTCGATCTGATCGATATCTCTACACCGGAAGGCTGCCGTGACAAAACAATTCTGGAGCTCTTTTACACGGCAGGGATACGTTTAAGTGAACTAGTAAACCTGGATCACCGGGATATCAATCTTTCAAATCGAACTATTTCTGTTTTAGGAAAGGGCAGTAAACAACGTATCATTCCGATCGGCGCTGAAGCCGTTTCATCGTTAAACAATTATCTGAACGTACGTGCTTCAATTCCCAGAAAAAACACTATTTCCGATCTGCAGGCCTTATTCATTGTTCCCTCAGGCAAAAGGATCACGGCATTGGCAGTACAGAGACTTGTAAAAAAGAATTTACTTTTGGTTTCGGATGCAAAAAAATTAAGCCCTCACGTGCTGCGTCATTCATTTGCGACCCATCTGCTCGACAATGGCGCCGATATGTTGGCGGTCAAGGAACTTCTTGGACATGAAAATTTGTCTACGACACAGATCTACACTCACGTTACGATGGATCGTTTGAAAAATGCTTATAAAAAAGCTCACCCCAGAGCTGCCAAATAATTCCTTTTAATTATTTAATCCTTCAAAAGGAGAGCAATATGAAAATTCGCATCACCTCACGTCATCAGAAATTGGCTCCCAAATTAAAAGAATATGTTGAAGAAAAACTGGAACGTGTGGAACGTTATTATGACCGTATCATCGATTGTGATGTGATCATGGATAAAGAAAAAACCGTTGAAAAAGTTGAAGTGAATATTAAAGTGTACAGCACGACGATCAATGTCAAAGCTAAAGATGCAGATGCAACCAAGGCGATCGATCTTTGCATGGACAAACTCGAAACGCAGTTAAAAAAATTCAAAGAAAAAATGAAAACCCGCCCGCATGTGCGTATGTCCGAGGTTTTAGCGGATGCAGCGGAAGAATAATGTTGATAAAATAATTTATCTTCGTACATTCAACAGGTCAGATGATGTCTGACCTGTTTTTTTATCATTACGTAGACAATAAAATCGGTATGGAAAAAGTCATTCAAAGTTATGAAGTCATTAAACAAATCGGTGCAGGAGGCATGGCCACGGTTTTTATGGGCCGTCACCCGACGTTGGACCGGTTGGTTGCGATCAAAGTCGTCAAAGGCGATAACAGAGATAAGATCAAGCGATTCGAACGCGAGGCCGTTCTGTCTGCATCGCTGAAGCAGGAGAATCTCCCTTCTATATACGACTATTTCATGGATGCGCAGAAGAATCATTACCTGGTCATGGAATACGTTGAAGGTATTGATGTTAGTGACATATTGAAGACCCGCGGGCCTTTGCCCGCCGGCATTTGTGCTATGATTATCCGTGAAGCCGCACGCGGACTGGAACATATGCACGAAAACGGCATTATCCACAGGGATATTAAACCGAGCAATGTCCGGTTGGGGAAGAATGGTCAGGTCAAACTTATGGATTTTGGTATTGCGAAGCAGGAAGATGATGAGGCTCACAGAAATCTGACATCTACAGGAATCATAGTGGGAACTCCTTCGTACATGTCCCCCGAACAAGCATCCGGTGACAAATTAACCGTTCAAAGCGATATTTTTAGCCTCGGCACGATGATGTATGAACTTCTTACCGGCAAAAAGCCGTTTGCAGCCGACAGCAACCTAACGCTGATCACACTTATCGCCCAAGGAAAATTTGAATCATTGTATCATTCCCATCCTGAACTTCCTCACAACGTAGTAGAGATCGTTCACAAAGCGATGTCGAAGAATCTGAATAACCGGTATCAACAGATCGGCCATCTGATCAAGGACCTGAATAATTTTCTACAGGCCATGTCCCAGTCCCAGATCAAGGATTATTTGATAAAATATTATACGGTAGTCGTTTCAAAAAACAAGAGTATTGATTTAGCCGATTTTGATATACCGGTTAACCCCGATTTCACGTCGACGGCGGTGGACCTGTCATATTCCAAGATCTCGTTTAGGCCTACTTTCAAGCATCTGCGGAAATACCGCTGGTTGTATCTATCTTCAGCTTCCATTGCGGCGGCTGTTACGTTGCTATATTTTCTATACGTCAATGATCTTATTTTTAAAGAACCGCCTTTTGGCAGACTGGATGTAAATCTCAAAACAAAGCGAGCCAATATTTTGCGTGATACAAAGCTTTATATCAACGATAGGGAGTTTCCGTTGAGCGCATCTTTTGACGGAGTTATTTCATTAAATCAATTCCAGTACGGTAAAAACACGGTCAGATTCAAATTTCCCGTCATGTACAGTACTCAGGAGTTACATTTTTCATTCAAAGATGAGACGGACACGTTGAATTTTAATTTTGATATAGACAAAATGATCGATGCACTTGATATTTATCCTCCGGACAACAGGAAAATCGGTATTAACGTTTTCACCGTACCGTCCGGGTCGTCGGTATATATCAATAATGATCTAAAAACATCCAATCTCAGAACGCCGTACACACAAGGATGGATCGGTTTTAAAACGCCGGTACAGAGTCTTATTCTGAAGAAAGAAAACTACCTTACCATAAAAATCCCGGGTCCTTTTCCATCCAATGAGAACTTCGGCCTTCATGTGTATTTGGAACCGTACAAGAAATAATTGGATAAATTGGAAAACTTGAAGCTAAAAAAAGGCGATGATGTCGAACTGGTTATTGATTCCATGTCGTTTGGTGGACAGGGTGTTGGGCGTATAGATGATTTTGTAATCTTTGTCAACGGTGCGGTGGCCGGCGATACGGTCAGAGCAAGGATATTCAAAAAGAAAAAAAGTTTTGCCGAGGCCAAAGCGCTGGCCATACTATCGCCTTCAGCGGATCGTATGGCGGCGCCATGTAAATATTTCGGAACGTGCGGCGGATGCAGAATGCAAGACGTTGATTATAAGGCACAACTGGAATTCAAGCGGCGTAATATAGCGGATGTTTTTCAACGCATCGGCGGTTTTGAAAATCTGGTCATCCCGCCGCCTCATGGCTCACCCAAAACATTTCACTATCGCAATAAAATGGAGTTCACATTCGGCGACCGGGCATGGTTAACCGAAGTCATTATCGGAGAAGAACGACCTCAATTTGTCTTGGGTATGCACGTGCCCCAGAGATTTGACAAAGTTCTTGATATCGACTTTTGTTATTTACAAACGCCGCTGGCATCGGACATTGTTAATTGGATCCGTAATTTCACACAAAAAAGCGGGTTGCCGCCTTATTCGGTAAAAAATAATAAAGGCTTCTGGAGATTTTTAGTCATTCGTCAGTGTGAGCGTACGGCGGATTTGATGGTCAATATCATTACTGGCGACGATAACCTTTCATTGATGCAGGAACTTAAAAGAGGTCTTATTGAAGCGTTTCCACAGATCACATCTTTGATCAATGGAGTTAGTAAGAAGCTGTCTCAAGTTGCATTCAGTGATTATGAAACGGTGCTGTTTGGTAAACCGATCATTGTAGAAAAGCTAGGTACATTTGATTTTGAGATATCCTCCAATTCGTTCTTTCAAACGAATACATTGGCGGCTGAAGTGTTATATCAAACAGTGTTGAATGCGGCTCAGTTGCGCGGTGACGAATTATTATACGATCTGTACAGCGGAACCGGAAGCATTGCGATGTATCTAAGTGCTCATGTAAAGAGAGTCATTGGGATTGAATTGATCGAAAATGCGGTGGAAAATGCAAAGAAAAACATGGTCCGCAATCGCGTGACTAATTGTGAATTTTTGATCGGCGATATGCGCCTCGTTCTTGAAACGTTACACCAGCAGCCCGATATAATCGTCGTGGACCCTCCTCGTTCGGGTCTGCACGAAGATGTGATACACACGCTTCTTCACATAGTACCTGAAAAGATCGTTTATGTCAGTTGTAATCCAAGTACACAAGCGCGCGATCTGATGCTGTTATGTAAAGAAAAATATCGTATTGAACTTGTACAGCCCGTTGATATGTTTCCGCATACCTATCATATTGAGAATGTGGTCCTGCTAATGAGGAATTAAGCATGAGTGAGACTAAAGAATTATTTTCTATTCTATGCGTCGATGACGAGCCGAAGATATTGAGCGTGCTCCGTAAAATGCTTGAAGATGATTACAACGTCTACACGGCTTTGAACGGTCTTGAGGCGTTCAACATTCTCAATGATCATGAAATAGCCGTCGCGCTCGTCGATCAGAAAATGCCGAATATGACCGGAATCGAATTGCTCACAAAAATCAAAGATCAATACCCCAATACCGTACGTATCATCCTGACGGCACACACGGAAGTCCATGATCTGGTTGACTCGATTAACGTGGGCGAGATATTCCGCCATATCAATAAGCCGTGGGAAGAAGATGTTCTGCTTGATTGTATTAAGGAAGCGGTCCGCAAGTTCGATGAACAACGTACGATCATCAAACATAAAGATGAGTATGAAAGACTTGCCTCGGAGAAAGAAAAACTCGAACGAGAGATCGTTCTTCTAAAATCGGAGATCGAAAAAGAATTTTCACTGGACAATATCATCAGCATCAGCCCGGAAATGAATCAGGTTCGGCGTTTGATCAAAGCTGCGGCCATGAGCGATGAAACGGTGTTGATTCAGGGCGAAAGCGGAACAGGTAAAGAGTTGGTTGCGCGGGCGATTCATTATAACAGTAAACGGCAATTGCGTAAATTTGTAGCCGTCGATTGCGGTGCACTGACGGAGACTTTGCTGGAAGGCGAGCTCTTCGGTCACAAAAAAGGGGCATTTACAGGGGCCGTCCAGGATCAAAAAGGTCTTATAGAAGAGGCGGCAGGCGGAACGGTGTTCCTGGATGAAATTTCCAATACGAGTTTATCCCTGCAGGCCAAGTTGCTTCGAGTGATACAGGAAAAGGAGATCCGCAGGATCGGAGAGACCCAATATCGGCATGTTGATGTAAGGGTCATAGCCGCCACGAATAAGGATTTGAATGAAGAGGTACAGAACCAGCATTTTCGGATGGATCTTTACTATCGCCTGAATGTACTGAATGTCCATTTACCGCCGTTGAGAGAAAGACGTTCAGATATACCGTTACTGGTCAATCATGTCATCAATGAGTACAATCAGAAGTCTGAAAAAAAGATCAAATCTATATCGAGGGACGCATTAAACCTCCTCTCTTCACTGGAATGGAAGGGAAATATTCGTGAATTGAAAAACATCGTTAACCGTATGATCATTTTTGCACATGATGATCATCTAGATATTCATGATGTTCCAGATGAAGTAAGATCTCCGAGTGTCGGAAATGAGCAAACCGGTGCCGCATCGGGCGGGGATGTTTTTAGTTTTTCTGCCGCGATACCAAAGACCATGGAGGAGATTGAAAAAGAATATATCCGGTTTATTCTTGCCAAAACATCCTCCAATAAAGCCGAAGCGGCAAAATTATTAGGATTAAAAAGAACAACGCTGATCATGCGCATGAAAAAATTCGGTCTTTGAATTGAACGTGAAGCGCAAATATTTATATATCCTCTTCTATAAACCGTATGGAGTGCTTTCGCAATTTACTTACGACACCTTTCAAGAATCACTTGCCGCATTCAATTTCCCTAAAAACGTTTATTCAGTAGGACGCCTGGATAAGGATAGCGAAGGCCTCTTATTGTTGACGAATGACGGTAAGTTTAAGCATTTTCTTATCGAGCCTAGATATGATCATCCACGAACTTATGCTGTTCAGGTAGAGAAAGTTCCCGATGAACAGGCGCTCAATCAATTGAGGACGGGAATTGTTATCGATGGCGTTAAGACTAAACCTGCAAAAGTAAGGATATTGGAACAAGAACCCAATTTCCCTTTGCGATCGAAACCAATACGCTTTCGCATCAATGTGCAGACCTGCTGGCTTGAAATGGTCCTGACCGAAGGGCGGAACCGTCAAGTGCGTAAAATGACTGCGGCGGCAGGGCATCCGACCTTGAGGCTGGTCAGAACTCATATTATGTTTTTGAGTTTGGGCGACTTAAAGCCGGGGACTTGGCGATACCTAAGCGAAACAGAGGTCAAAAAAATAAATCAGGCGGTGAATCCTGGATCATAAACCTGGAGGAATGTTTCGGGTTTGAACCTGCCCGCGATGGCATGTATAGCAATTGATCTCTTCTTTTGCATTCTTAAAATACGAATCATTGAGTGAGTAGACTAATTTGATCATATCACGCGTAATATCTTTTTCTTTCTTTTCGTCGCTGGCGTAATCGTCTGTATTATGGCAATACTCGCACTCCACACCCAGTGAGAGCGTGAAATTGCGCATATATTCCTTCATTTCTTCTTTTGTCATGTTGCGGTCTTTGATCACCTTAAGGTTTTTTGGTTTTCCGCTCTGACAACTTACAGCAGTATAAAAAACAAATACCGGTATCAAAAAGACAATAAGAAACAGAACGATTTTTTTCATATAAAGTTCCTTCGATGTTTTGTTACGATTACGGTCTTAGAAAACGGTGTTGTATCTGGCCGGATTTTAAAAAGAAATGTGCTGTTTGAATCTAAAAAAGGAGTGCGGCTTAGTCAAGTCCTAAACGCCGGCCGGATCCCCTTAGTGTTGGAGCATGAGCGAGCTTAAAAGGAACAAGCCGACTCCGATAAAAACCATCAACGGCATCCACCGTTGGTGGGAATCATTTATTCTCGGGATAAGATCGGTTGTTGCAACATGAATAAAAGTGCCTGCAGACATCGCCAGTGCGAATTCCTTGAAAAATGATTCCTTATTCTGAAAAACAAAAATAAGAAGTGTACCAAACACCGAACTAACAGCTAAAAGGACCGTCCCCAGGATCGCGTACCGTTTGCGGTGGTGTGATGCAAACATAATGGATGAGATCGTGAATCCTTCCGGTAATTTATGTAAGACCGTTCCGATGAATATAATCCACCCGATGGCTTCATTCGTTAACATACCGGAGCCTATGGCAACACCGCTAAAGAAATTATGAACCATGAGACCGATCAACGCAGTCGTGCTTACGATATTGGAAACCAAATGCTGATGCGTTTCTTCTCCGTAGTGGAAATGCGGTGTAAATACATGTTCAAATAAATGAACCACCAGATAACCGACGATGACAAAATGCATGGAATAGGGACTGGTTTTAAAAGCCTCGGGGATCATATCGAGGAATGCAACAGCCAAAATGTAACCCGCTCCCAGCGCAATGAAAAGATCCAGATGCTTTTCATCCCACTTGTGGCGCGAAGAAAAGATCCAACCTCCCAGCATAATGATCAGGCCGGAGGTCAGGCTGAGAACAAAAGGAAGCGCAAAATTTTCCATCAGGTGAGGTTGTTAAAGAAAAAGGCTCTTAGTCGCCGAAAAGTTTTATATCTACTTTCATTCCCTTTTGCCGTATAACGGCTATAAGGGAATCAAATTGAGCGGCAGTATTGTTTAAGCGGAAATAAAGAGACTCATCGTATATCATCTTTCCTAAATTGCCTTCTCCGCGGCGTACTTTGCCTACAACGCTATCAAGGGATGAGGTTACGTTTTCAATCGCTGAAGTGACATCCGAAATATTTTCGAATGCCGTGTCAAGGCGCACATCGGTTTTTTGGATTACCGTCTTCAGGATTCGGGTGGATGTTGCCAGTCGCGTAAGAATGGAATCGATCTTACTGTCACTTTTGTTTACAATTAGTTTCAGCTGTGTCGTTGTTGAATCAAAATTATATACTGCTTTCTTTAACGACATAATGACGGATTTATCGCCTACAAAACTATTGACGCCGATCAGCACGCTGTCAACTCGTTGTAAAGTGCCTTTTACATCGCTTGCGATCTCTCGGAGTTGACTTGTCAATTCCGTCAGATCGGGTTCACGGGTACCGTACAATCTTTTTGAAAAATCAAAAGGGGAGGTGGATTTCCCGGTATTTAGTTCTATTCTCTTTCCGCCGAAAAAATCAACGCTAGTCATACGTGCATCCGCATCCGATTGAAGCGAGACAGAATTGGACAAACTAACATAGACAATGACCGAATCGGCTTCCAGATCAATGTCCGTGACTTTTCCTACCTGCAAACCGCTGACCGTCACAGCATCGCCGATCTGCAGACCCGCCGTATTACGGAACACAATAGTCGTTTGAAATGTGTTGGGCTTGAAGGTAATCCCTTTTAACCAAACGATTCCCAAAACAAAAAGCGTTAAGCCGACTAAAATGGTAATGCCAACTTTGATTTCTAAGACTTTAGTGTCGTTCAATCAATCCTCATTCATTCTCGTTTATTCGAAATCCCGCTCCGTGTAACTCTGGAGATTTTTCTGTCTGGAATTCTTATTTTGAATTTCTCTCATGAGTTTGTCGCTGAATTCTTTCGCGGCATCGTATCCGTAGATCTTCAGCAATAAATTCAACGCGATGGCCTCTGCAATGACCGTAATATTCTTTCCGGGGTAGATGGGCAACTTGACAATAGGAATGTCCACATTAAGAATTTTCCCCGTATGTTCATCAAGGCCCAAACGTTCATATTCTTCTTTTCCATCCCACAACTGCAGATCGACTTGAACCTCCAGACGTTTCTGTACTCTAACGGCACGAATACCGAACATTTCCCGGACATCCAAAATGCCAACGCCTCGAATTTCGATAAAATGCCTTAATTTATCGTGACCGCTGGCCATCAGAATATTTTCAGCAAACCTTCGGATCTTTACAGTGTCATCCGCAACCATCCGATGCCCCCTTTCAACGAGATCAAGAGCAATCTCGCTTTTCCCGATGCCGCTCTTTCCTGTAAACATCATACCGATGCCGTAAACGTCGACCATCGATCCGTGAACCGAGATCTCCGGCGCAAAAATTTCATCGAGATACCCGGTGATAAGATGGATTGCATCCGTGGAAGAAAAATTTGTTACGGCCAGCGGAATGGACTTTTTCTTACATAGGGCAAGTACCTGAGGAATGACTTTGTTTCCGTTCGTTATAATGATACAAGGCATATCAAAACGAAATACTTTTTCGAGAGAATAGTTCAGTTCCGATTCGGATAAACTGAGCAGATAATAATTCTCGGTATTGCCTAATATTTGGATCTTATCATGAGTGAAAAGTTCGACAAATCCTGCCAGCGCCAGCCCGGGACGATGGAGATCCCGCTGGCTGAAATAACGCGAATCGAGCCCGTCAGTTACCAGCATGTCTAAATGCATTTTCTCACGCAGGTCGTCGAAAAGTTTGCTCACCAGCATTTTCTCTACAACACGCGTGTTGCCGTTCTCGGTTTTGTATACAATTTCATCCATAACTTAATAATGTAAATAATTCAGGATAATCTATCAATCTTTAATTCAAATGAAGGAAACGGTCCAGTTCCTTTTTAAGGAATTGTCCGGTATAGGATTTTTTTATTTTTACAATCTGCTCTGGGGCTCCCGCGGCTATGATCTTGCCGCCATTCTTCCCGCCTTCGGGTCCCAGGTCAATGATCCAGTCGGAGCATTTGATGACA
>CAZHUW010000067.1:10252-15709 GCA_964535295.1 uncultured Bacteroidota bacterium | reverse complement strand
ATCTGTTGTTCTGAAAAGTTATTTCGTTTTAGACCTACATAATTTAGGCCACTGAATCTGAGCGGTTCCCCGGCAGCTAAAATATATGGCGGAACATCCTGAGCGACCCGATAACCGCCGCCAACAAAAGCAAACTGTCCGATCCTTGTAAATTGATGCACCGGCACAAGTCCGCCAATGATAGCATGATCTTGGATTTTAATATGTCCGGCCAGGTTGACAGCGTTGGACAGAATAACATGATTGCCGATTATACAGTCGTGAGCAACGTGGACATAGTTCATAAAAAGACAGTCCGATCCGATCACGGTCTTGCCGTTTTCTGCCGTTCCGCGGCTAATCGTTACAAACTCACGAATTACCGTACGATTGCCGATCTCAAGTTTTGTTCGTTCTCCTTTGAACTTAAGATCTTGGGGAATAGCGCCGACAACAGCTCCGTTGAAGATCCGGCATTCATTTCCAATGCACGTGAACTTTTCAATGCGAACATGAGAGGATATTTCAGTTCCGGCGCCAATCACGGCCTCATCGTCAATGATCGTATACGGTCCGATCTTGACGGAATGATCTACCTGTGAGTTAACTGAAACAATCGCCGTTGGATGGATGTTATTCAAATGACAGCCTTACATAGTTATTTATACTCTGCCCGGAACTTTTATGATCGAACCGGTGATGCCCGAGGATTTATCAGAAGATAAAAACAGGAGCAATTCTGCTATTTCTTCCGCTTTGACCCATCGCGTGAAATCTGCATCCGGCATGGATATGCGGTTAGCCGAAGTGTCAATGATGCTTGGAACGATTGCGTTGATCTGAATATTATTGAATTTGTTCTCTTCCGCCATTGTCTCCGTCAAATTGATCACGCCAGCCTTCGCAACACCATAAGGTCCGGCTTGAGCACTCCCTTTTAATCCCGCCAATGCGCCGACATTAATTATTTTTCCACTTTTTTTCGGAACCATGGTCTTGAGGACTTCACGGGAACATAAAAATACCGATTTCAGATTGAGTTCAATCACGAAATCCCAGGTTTTGAGGTCAATGTTCGTTATTTCTGACCACGGATATATTCCACCTACCAGATTAATCAAGACGTCGATGCGCGAATGTGTTTGAATTGTGTCATGAACTAGATCTTTCACGTTCGATTCGGATAAAACGTCCGTTGAACTGAAGGTCCAGCGCTTACTATCTTTGACAGAAATCCAGAATTTGTTTCTTATAAAATTATCAGTCAAAGCTCTTTCGCCGTCTGCCCCGATAACAAAAGCTCCCTGATCTAAAAACGACCGAACTACAGCCTGCCCCAACCCTCCTAAGGCGCCTGTGATGATACAAATCTTGTTTTCTAACACACCTAATCCTCTGTTTTTAATTTAAGATTATTAAAAATATTTTATAATTCAAAATTATTAGTATATTGGTCCACATTTTTATTTATCCAAGTGAATTTCTAATTATGCTTTCTAAAGTTATTGGCCAAGATACCGCCAAAGCACAACTTATTAAAGCATTTGCTAATCAACGTCTTGCGCATGCTTACCTCCTTTCCGGTGAAGAAGGTTTGGGCGCTGAAGAATTGGCAATTGAAATGTCGAAATTTATCCTGTGCGTACATCCTGATAGGACTAACGCCGAACCCTGCCACAACTGTGTGAATTGTAAACGCATCTCTTCATTTCAACACCCGGACGTTCATTATTATTTTCCGGTCCTTAAATCGACAGAAGATTCCGATATGTTCGCTATGCTGGAAGATAAATCGCAGGAATTGTATACCAAAGTCAAAGTTGCCGGCGGAAGCCTGCATATCGGCGATCCGGAAAATCCGGAAAAAAATTCTATCCGCGGTCTTTTGCGCGAGATCGGTTTACGGTCATATGAAGGCAATATCAAAACATTTATTATCACGTTTGTCGAGGAAATGAATCAGGAGTCCGCAAACGCTTTGCTAAAAATCCTGGAAGAACCTCCTCCACAAACGCTCTATTTTCTAACGACGAGCCAGTTCCAAGGCCTGCTCCCAACGATCATTTCCCGTTGCCAGTTAGTCAAACTTCAGAAAATTCAACCGGAACAAATCGAAAGCGGTCTGGTACAAATGCAAAAAGCAGAGTCAAAAGATGCGCGTATTATTGCAAAACTTGCGGACGGTAATTACGCCACAGCCCTGCAACTTATGTCTGGCGATCTGAAAAATAAACGAGAATTGATGATACAGTTTTTGATTGGCATTGTGGGTTCGCATTCTTCATCTGTTGCTGATGCAGTCGATATTCTTTTGGCCGAAAACAAAAAAGATAAAGCCTTTATATTGGAAATACTTTCAATCATGTCGACGTGGTTCCAGGACTCTTTTTACATAAGTCACGTTAAAGATGATTCTTCATTGCTTAATTCAATGCTTATTAATCATGATAAAATTGAACGCATTGAAAAATTTATGCGCAACTTTCCTCGCACTAATGTTGATCTCGCCTTAACTGAGATTGAAAAAGCTGTTGACCTTATTTCACGAAATATCTATCTTAATTTAATATTGATTAATCTAGGTTTAAATCTCAGAAAAATCATTTTTAATTCAAAAACAGACTAATTCAGAAATTGATTATATGATAACTCCTATCCAAGTCGAGTTTAAAGCTCTACGGAAAGAATATTATGACAACAAACACAATTTGAATATCAAATTGGGTGAACATGTTGTTGTACAGGCAGAATCTGGTGTGGACCTCGGTAAAATTTGCCTTACTCCGGACAGAATACCAAAGGAGGAAATCGAAGGACGAGAACTTCGAGCTTTCGTTCGGGTTGCAAACCCTGATGAAATCTCACGGCTTATTGAGAATAGAAATGAAGAAGAGAAAGCAAAAGCAATTGTAAAACAAAAAATTGCCGAGCATGGTTTGAGAATGAAGCTGGTCGATGCAGAATATCAATTTGACCGTAAGCGGCTTGTCTTCTTTTTTACGGCAGATAAACGCGTTGATTTCAGAAATTTGGTACGTGATCTTGCGAGCCAGTTCAAGACCCGGATTGAGTTACGACAGATAGGTGTGCGCGACGAATCCAAGCGTGTCGGCGGATACGGGCCGTGCGGCAAAGAATTATGTTGTTCTTCTCATTTATCTGAATTCAAACCCATCACGACCGATTTTGCAAAAGATCAGGGATTGCAGCTCAATCCGACTAAACTGACAGGTTTGTGCGGGCGTTTGAAATGTTGTCTGGCTTATGAACGCGATTTCTATGTAAAAACCTTATCTAAATTTCCAGGGATCGGATCCCAGATCAAAACCTCCAAAGGTCCTGGAGAGATCAAACATTTAGATATTATCGGCAATAAGGTTTTTATTCATCATCACAAAGACGATGACTGGGAAACTTTGACATTGGAAGAAGTTGCCTCAATCGAAGGAATTAATCTCGATGAGATCCAGGGTTGTTCCGTCAACGGCGGCGGCTGCAAGTCAGGCAAATGTAGCACCCACGATAAAGTGGAGGACGGTCAGATGTTGAATCCGCTTAAAGATTTTATAGAAGAAGATCCGTTTTTCGACAAACATAATTTCCCGAGACCAAAAAATTAGTATCTGATTTTTTCTGCAACCAGGAGGAGAAAAGCGATGAAATTCACGCTTCTTGGGACTCGTGGTTCTCGACCTATTTTGACAAATGAACAGGTCAAATATGGCGGGAATACTACGGCCTTTAAGATCACCATCGACGGTATGGATCCGATTTATGTTGATGGAGGTACGGGGATTTTTCGGGAAGGTGTAAGGATTTCTGAGAACAACTCTAGAGGACTGAAGGCGCATTTTCTAATAACCCATACCCATTGGGATCATATTCTCGCATTCCCGTTTTTCGCCCCGCTTTTCATGCCCGGCACGAAGCTCACCATCATGGGGCCCCGCTCTGAAAAGTACGATATCAAATCATTATTCGAACATCAACACAATAAAGGATTGATACCGATTCCGTTTGACATTTTCAAAGAGAAAATAGAGTTCAAAGAACTTTATCCAAACGAAGAATTCATGATCGAAAAGGCTAAGATCAAAACCATAGAATTGAATCACCAGGGTTTGACCTTAGGTTATCGCATTGAATTCGGAGGAAAATCCATTTGTATCATTACCGATCATGCGCCGATTGAGAATAACCATCTCGGCGTTTTGATGAAGGGTTGGAAGAAAGATGATTTTATCACTAAAGAAAAAGTCTTTTATGATACGCTGGTTCGATTTGTCGCCGACGCGGATCTGATGCTGCACGATACGCACTTTACCAAAGAAAGCATAAAAGGAAAAGAAAATTGGGGACACTCATCACCGGAAATGGCTGTGGATCTTGCGCTCAAAGGCAACGTTAAAAAGATAATATTAGGCCATCACGCACCTGAAGACAAAGATATGAATGTTAGAAACAAAATCGAATCGGCAAACGACTATTTAGCTTCTATGGGGAAACCAAAAGCAGTTGAGGTTATTGCGCTAAGTGAAGGAGAAGAAATATGGCTTTAGAAGTTATCTTTTACGGTACTCGCGGATCCATTAGCGCGCCCCATGAAGATATATTGCGATACGGCTCTTTGACTTCTTGTGTTGTTGTAAAAAACGGAGAGCGCAGTATCGTGATCGATGCGGGATTCGGTATCGGTTTTTATTCGGACCATCTTGCGAATAAAATGGGTCAATTCCATGTCCTCATTTCACATTTTCACTGGGATCATATTCAGGGATTGAATTACTTTGGCCCTGTTCATCATCCCAAGAGCACAAACAATTTTTATTCTCCTTTTAAGGTCGAACAGTTGCAGGAGGTCATGGATATATACTTTGACGGTTCTTACGGGCCTTTTAATGGTTGGGAAGCGCTTAATTCTAAGTTTGAATTCCATCGGCTTACTGCCGATATGGAGATCAACGGTTTTAAGGTCTCATTCAAAGCGCTTAATCACACCGATCCGTGTTATGCCTACAAAATCGCAGACGGAAATTCTTCAGTAGTTTACGCAAGTGACCATGAAGCAATCAATAACGTTGTTAATCGTGAGTTCATCGAGTGGGCAAAAGGTTGCGATATCCTGATTCATGACGCCATGTACCGTAATGATGAATACGAGCATAAAATAGGTTGGGGACATTCCACTTTTGATATGGCGTGTGAAAATGCCAGAAAAATGGGTACAAAAAAGATTCTTCTGACTCACCATGAACCTTTACGTTCAGATGACGACCTTGACCGAATTGAAGAAGAATTGAAAAAGAAATATCCTGACTTGGAACTTTACTGCGCCAAACAGGTAGTAACTTATCCTTCATAAATTTGGTTGACCCGTCCTTTTTCATTCATACCTCTAGATTTGTTTTTTTATCGAATCTTTTGCATATTCTTTTTCACAATGCGGATATTGTATTTGCACAATTAGGAGTTTTTTTT
>CAZHUW010000067.1:0-10152 GCA_964535295.1 uncultured Bacteroidota bacterium | reverse complement strand
TTAGGAGTTTTTTTTGAAAAAGGATTTTAAACGAATTCTAGTTACCAGCGCATTACCGTACGCCAATGGACCGAGCCATATTGGACGTTTGACCGGAGCATATTTACCTGCCGATATTTACGTTCGTTATCAGCGCTTGATGAAAAGGGATATACTCTACATTTGCGGAAGCGATGAACATGGCGTTCCTATAACGATTCAAGCAGAAAAAGAAGGAGTCTCTCCGCAAGAGCTTGTGGATCGTTATAATACGATGATCCAAGATGAGTTTTCTAAAATGGGAATCAGTTTTGACCATTATTCCCGCACATCAAGTGCGATTCACCGGGATACCGCTCAAGAGTTTTTTTTGGATATGCTTGAAAAGAATCTCTTGAGAAAAAAACCTGAAATGCAGTGGTATGATGAAAAAGCAGGAATGTTCTTGTCCGATCGTTATGTGGAGGGTACCTGCCCCATCTGCCAGAATACCGATGCCAGGGGAGATCAGTGCGAAAAATGCGGAACGTACCTTAATCAGATGCAACTGATCAGTCCTCGAAGCAAAGTATCCGGGACAACTCCGGTAGCAAAAGAAACTACTCATTGGTACATCCCATTGGGGGATTTTCAACCGGAATTGGAAAAATGGATCGGAACGAAATCGCATTGGAAAGACAATGTCCTCAATTACTGTAAAGGATGGTTCAATCAAAAATTGGCCGACCGGGCGATCACACGGGATTTAGATTGGGGGGTGGCGCTTCCTCAAAAAGACAAAAAAGGAAATATGATTGACGGCGCCAAAGGAAAAGTCCTTTATGTTTGGTTCGAGGCAGTCCTTGGTTACATCTCATCCACGAAGGAATGGGCGCAAAAAATTGGACAACCTGAAAAATGGAGAGAATATTGGCAAAGAGAAGACACCAAACTGGTTCATTTTATCGGTAAAGATAATATCGTCTTCCACGCCATAATGTTCCCCGCAATCATGATGGCATATAATCAGTCGAAAAAGGAAAATCGTTTTGTCTTGGTTTCCGAAATACCCGCATGCGAATTTCTGAATCTGGAAGGCGCGAAACTCTCTACAAGTCGCAATTACGCAGTTTGGGTCAAGGATTATATTGAGAGATTTCCCCCGGATCCTTTGCGGTATACTCTGACATCCATCCTGCCGGAGAACAAAGATTCAGATTTCTCCTGGAAAGATTTTCAAGCGAAAAATAATAGCGAATTGGCCGATATTCTTGGAAATTTCATAAACCGTTGCCTTTCATTCACCGTTAAGAATTTTGATAATAAAGTTCCGAACCCCGGCTCCCTTCAGACGATAGACAGGGAAATGCTTCAAGAGATCAAACGTGCCGAATCAGAAACTGCCGATCTGATTGAAAATTTCAAACTACGCGACGCTTGTCGACGTTTTATGGACCTGGCGCGAAATGCCAATAAATATTTTAATGACTCAGAGCCTTGGAAAACATTGAAATCCGATAGGGAAAAATGCCAATCCACATTGTACGTTAGCATCCAGGTTGTCAAGGCTTTAGCAATCATTATGCATCCGTTTATACCGTTTACCTCTGAGAAAGTATGGAAAATGTTGAACCAGAATGGGACCGTGATGGAGCAGGATTGGTCTAAGATCTCAGATAGTGTGGTTCCAGCCGAACATACCCTAGGCAAAATCGAAATTATATTCACTAAAATAGAAGACGAAATGATACAAAAGGAAGTTGACGCTCTCAATCAAACTGTAGAAACAAAGAATGCTGTCGAAAATGAAATTGAAAAAGCACAGGCGATTTTAAGTCCGATCAGTATAGATGATTTTGCTAAAATAGATATGCGATCGGCCACGGTGCTCGAATGTGAGAAAATTGAAGGAACTACCAAGCTTTTCAAACTTCAACTTGATCTTGGAGGTGAACGCCGTCAGGTAGTTTCCGGCCTTGCTGAATATTATAAGCCTGAAGACTTGCTGGGAAAACAGGTAATCATTGTAGCTAATCTTAAACCGGCCAAAATTCGTGGCGTAGAATCTAACGGAATGGTCTTAACGGTAAGTAATGGAAAAAGCCTCAAAATCCTCACACCCGAAGTGCCGATTTCTTCCGGCTTAAAAGTAAGTTAAAAGCTTATTTATGGAAATGACTCACATTAAAATATTGGTCGTTGAGGATGATTTTCAGAACCGCCAGTTGATCAACATTTATCTCAGTCGGTCCGGGTATGAAGTGGTATCCGCGATGAATGGAACAACCGCGTTGGAGAAGTTACTTACCTTTACACCCGATCTGATCGTTAGTGACATTGCTATGCCCAATATGGACGGTTTTGAATTGTATGATAAAGTAAAAGCGGTTCCTCATTTACGCTCCGTTCCATTCATTTTCCTTACCGCTTACTCCGATACAGAAAAACGTCGGCATAGTAAAGAAATTGGATCCGATGATTTCTTGACAAAACCCATTGAGCAGGAAGAGTTGCTGGCCTCCATTCGCGGCAAGCTTAAACGCGTCAACGAGATAAAAACTTCTACACAATCGGAGCTTTTTAATCAGATTGACCAACTCAAACGCGAGATATTATCTACAATTACACACGAAGTTAATACCCCTCTATTTATCATCAAGTTGACATCGAATCTCCTGCTTGATGAAAAAATGGAATTTAAGCAAAATGAACTTCAGGAACTGTTGATGCGAATAAAACGTAGCGGTGAAAGGTTGGATTCTTTGCTCAAGGATTTTCTTGTTACGGTTCGCATAGCGACCGGAGAGACGAAAAATGAATTTGAAAAAACAAAGCAGGATGTCGATATTAATTTCGTTATACAACATCTAATGTCAAGATACGAAATTGAAGCCAGAACAAAGAATATCTCGTTAACATCAAAATTGGCCCCTAATCCGCCTATATTAAAAATGAGCGCTGACCAGATCGCAGATGTTGTTGAAAGGCTGATTAGTAATGCAATAAAATTTAATAAAGAAAACGGCTCAATCTTGATCAGCTCAAGTTTTGACAAAGGAAGATTAACCGTTTCTTTCGAGGATACAGGCATTGGAATTCCAGCGGATAAAATTTCGAATATTTTCACTAAATTCTATCAAGTCAATCGCGCTGAAATGGAACAACAGGGAGCCGGTCTTGGGCTTAATATCGCGCGCGATCTGACAAAAATAAACGGCGGTACATTGACTGTTGAAAGCAAAGAAGGTATTGGCAGTAAATTCGAATTGTCTTTTCCCTTCTAGTGATCCCACCGGATTCGACTAAACTTTCATCTTAATTGTATATATTTTAATACTTTTTCCCCGAGACTAAACATGTTCATCGGCCACTATGCCGTAGCCCTTGCGGCAAAAAAAACTGCTCCAAAAGTATCGTTAGGAATGTTGTTTCTTTCTGCACAGCTTGTTGATATGCTTTGGCCTGTTTTCCTGTTATTGGGATTTGAACACGTCCGGATAGATCCCGGCAACACCGCTGTTACTCCTCTTGATTTTTATGATTTTCCGCTTACTCATAGTTTAGTAGCTAACCTCATCTGGTCTTTTAACTTTTCTTTGATTTATTTCGCTTTTAGTCGTAGCCTTAAAAACTCACTAGTTACCGGGCTGTGCGTTTTCAGCCATTGGATACTCGACTTTCTTACACATCGACCCGACCTGCCTCTTGCTTTTGGACACAATATTCATTTTGGGTTAGGTTTGTGGAACTCAATAATAGGAACATTGGCGGTAGAAATTTCATTGTTTGCTTTTGGAACTTTTATATATTTGCGGACAACTTCACCCAAAGATAGAATCGGATCCTATGGGTTTTGGTGGCTCATTCTATCCCTTTTTGGGATCTATCTGGGCAATATATTCGGGCCGCCGCCGCCGGATGAGTTTACAATCGCTGTTGCCGGAAATGCTTCCTGGTTATTTATTTTTTGGGCATTTTGGGTGGATCGGCATCGAATTTCAATAAATCAATGATTTCGTTGTTGTAATAATACCCATTATTAATCTTCCGCTTTCCAAAAAGAAAGGGTTATATGGAAAAAGAAGTGATCGATTTGCGCGATCTGATCATGATGATCAAAGAAAAAAAAGAAATGAATGCAAATCTTGCATTGGAGTTTGACTGCAGGTTGGAAGTGGAGGATTACAAACCGCTGGTGAAAGTGATCAATTATGCCATCAATTACATCAGTCAAATGACAGATCAGCCAATGCAGATATCGCTCAATGCGGGAGGCAACGGTTATCTTTTGGGTTTTACCGCATTCACCACACACACCGAATTTCCCGCAGTGAGCGAACAGGTTGTCGAAGCGTTAAAACCATATAATGCTACGGCTAAAGTGGATGGGGAAAAGGGCAAATATGTAAAAATGCTCCTGACGTTTCAACAATAATGCTTTTATTTTTAAAACATCTTATCAGACATAAAAATAATAAAGGGGCTCGATCACTCAAGCCCCTCTATTAATTTATATGAAGGTGAAAGGAAATAACTTAGTAGCCCGCCAACTCTATTTTTCGTTTCATCGTTTCCACATCATCTTTAATCTTCGGATTGGATGTCATTGACTCTTCAACCAAACGGCATGCGTATATTACAGTAGAATGATCCCGCCCGCCAAAATGCAATCCTATCGTTTTTAGAGAGGAACCCAAAATCTCTTTTGTCAAGAACATACATATTTGCCGCGCTTCTACGATTTCTTTTTTTCGCGTTTTGGCTCTTAGCATGTCTTCAGGAATATTATAATAAGCGGCAACAGTCTTTTGAATCATGTCAATGGAAAGGTTCTTTTTCTTTATAGCAATAGTGTCTTTCAGGACCGATTTTGCAAGATCTAAATTCAGCTCGGTATTTGCTATCGACGAATAAGCGAGCAATTTAATCAAAGCTCCTTCCAATTCACGTATGTTGGCCGTGATGTTCATAGCAACAAATTCGCAAACTTCCGGCGGCAAGTAAACACCGTCTTCTTCGCTACGCTTTTGAAGAATTGCAATGCGTGTTTCCAGATCTGGGGGTTGAATATCGGTAACCAATCCCCATTGAAAACGGGAAATAAGACGTTCTTCCACTTGTTTCAATTCTTTGGGGGGCCGATCGGAAGTTAAAACGATCTGCTTACCCATTTGATGCAGAGTATTGAAAGTGTGGAAAAACTCTTCTTGGGTTTTTCCTTTATCGGCAAAAAACTGAATGTCGTCAACCATCAGAAGATCAAAATTTCTGTAAAGTTTGCTGAATTCCTGAATTTTGTCATTTCTAATTGCGCTTACAAAGTCATTTGTGAAATTTTCACTCGTAACGTAAGCTATTTTTTTTGTCGGATAGTGGGTTTTTACATAATTTCCTATTGCCTGAATCAAATGGGTTTTTCCCATACCGGCTCCGCCGTATATTACAAGAGGATTGAAAGATGTAAGTCCCGGTTTTTCTGAAACGGCAAGCGCAGCAGCTTTTGCAAATTTGTTTCCGTTACCCTCAATAAAACTTTCAAATGTGTAACGGGCATTAAGGAAAGTTTCAAAACGATCCGCGGGTGTTTTAGCGGTAATTGAAACCGAATGTGTCTGATTGGCGGTTTCATTTCCTAATTGGGTTTTTTCACCAGCAAATACACCGGAAGAATCTTTGATAACATACGATATACTAAAACCTTCATTGACAACTTGCCTTAAAGATGATTGAATCAATTCACTGTACCGGCCTTCAAGCCATTCAATAAAAAACTGATTTGGAATTGAAACTATCAATTTATTGTTTTCCACTCTTAACGGCTCAATGGGATTAATCCATGTTCTAAAACTTGGACCAGAAATTTGTCCTTTAATCAATTCACAACAATCGTCCCAAATTTCTTTGGGATTCGGTTCGGGTTTTGCCATGGATTTCTGGTCAATATTAACTTCTGAAGAAGCAAATGCTGTAAAACCAAAATTATTTTGACTTTGAGGCTCTATCATTTCGATTTTTTTCAATTATTCACATTTTATGTTGGGAAACCAAATTATCACGCTTTGCTTCATCCAACTTTCAAAAATTAGTAGATAAGACTGTAAATAGCACAACTAAACGTATAATAAATAATAATCTAAGTCTGACTTAAATTAACTGGTTTTACTGTGTTGTCAACTTCACAAACATCTTGTAATAAGCAACAATATTACAAATTACTAACAATTAACAATTTATTAACAACCTTTATCTGTGTGCTTAGACTAAGGCTAATTTACGAATCCGAACTTGATTGTCAAGAACAAATCATTAATGGGGATGTTAAGCCGTCATATCATTATATTTATTTGTAACTTATTAATAGTCTTTTTTTTTATCAGAGTATTATTTAAACAAAAACAAACAAGGTTCTTTTGTTTAAAACATTAATATTATTACAATAAACCTTTTTATCATTTAATGTAAAAATTTTTTATATTAGGTCTTGACTTTACATATCAATTATGTTAAATTTGCTACCCTAATTTTATATTAGGTTATTCTACACGATTCAATTATAAGTTAATATAAATCAATAAATTATTCGATAGTATTAAGGAGCTGTTGTGAAAAGAACTTATCAACCGAGCAAGAGAAAAAGAAAGAATAAACACGGATTTAGAGAGAGAATGAATTCAAAGGGCGGTAGAAGAGTTCTCGCATCAAGAAGAGCTAAAGGAAGAAAAAAACTGTCTGTAAGTGATGAAATGTAATCCAGTTAAGTTTAAAATATCACTTAAAAAAATTAAGGCTTCTTTCGTATCGGAGGAAGCCTTATTAGTTCATATGAGTTTCGTTTTTCGTCACATATTAATTCTTCTGATCAAAATATATCAATATACCTTTTCGATTGTTTTCCCGTCCACCTGCCGTTTTCATCCATCGTGCTCCCAATATTCAATAGAGGCTATCAGGATTCATGGGGTATTTTGTGGAATTTGGTTATCAGCAAAACGCATTCTAAAGTGCCACCCCTTTCACCCGGGCGGGTTTGACCCGGTACCGTCAAAAGAAAATAAGCATTCATTTTGTAAGGAGTCTCATTAACATGGACAAAAAAACCGTTGCCGGAATGATTCTAATCGCAATCATTATAATTGCATGGCCTTTTTATACAAAACTCATTTCGCCTGAACCAGTCGTTGTAAAATATACTGCCGACAGTGCGACTGTTAGAATAGACACCATCAACTCTGCTACATCTAAAATCGATACCGGAACTATCATTGCGAAAAGTGTAATTGAAAAAAACAGGAAAGAAGAAGTCTCAACGCCGTCATCATCCTTGTTTTGGACCAACGATTCAGAAAAGGTTATTACTATTTCAAGTAAGCTTTTCACAGCAAGAATATCTAATAGATCAGGAGGAGCTATTAAAGAATGGATCCTGGAAAATTACAAGAATGGGAGCGGTGAAAAAGTCAATTTCGTTGATGGTAAAAAGAACATCAACTTCTCATTTAATTATCATAATCAAGTCATCAATTTAGCTGATGCGATTTTCAAAAGTTCAATTCAAGAGAATTTTATTGACTTAGAGAGTATCGGTAAATGGTCAGTTACCTATTCTCTCGTCTTTGATCAGACACGTTCCATTGAACAAATTTATACTTTTTACAAGGATCGTTATGATTTTGACGTTGAAGTGGAATTCAAAAATTTTGGCGATGAAATCATTAACTCAGAATATCAGCTTCAGTGGCTGACTGGTTTATTATCAACCGAAAAAGATCTTCATGGTGATCTTACCTATTTTAAATCTTATTCTTTATTGGGAGAAGAAAAAGAAGAATTCGATATTACTGAAAACTCATCGGAAGTTTCGTACTCAGGTTTGACCAAATGGATTGCATCCCGTACAAAATACTTTGTTCTTTTCATTATTCCGCAGGAAAAGGATGGGATCGGCTGCAGAATAAAAGGCGAGGCTGTAACAAAGAATGGTGTGCTTAATGATAAAGAATATCTTGTCTCAATGAGCATGAAATTCGAGTCCAATAAGAGAGACAAATTCAAATTATATCTGGGCCCAATGGACTTCTCCACATTAAATCAATATAACGAGAATTTGACCGTCATCATGGAATGGGGATGGGCTATTATTCGCCCACTTACAAAAGCTATATTATATACTTTCAATTTTCTCTACGGTTTGATTCCCAACTACGGTTGGGTGATCATTATTTTTGCATTGATCGTGCGTATTATCCTTTACCCGTTGACGCACAAGAGTTTTGTCGGTATGCAAAAGATGAAAGAGGTCATGCCAAGACAAAAAGAGATCCAGAAAAAGTACAAAGACAATCCATCAAAAATGCAGCAGGAAATGATGAAGCTCTACAAAGAGGTCGGATACAATCCTCTTTCAGGTTGCCTCATCATGTTCATTCAATTACCAATTTTGTTTCCGATTTATCAGGTATTCAATGAGTCTCTTGATTTAAGACAAGCGCCGTTTTTTGGATGGATAAAAGACCTCTCCGTTCCCGATACGATTTCCATTCTCCATACAGGGTTGCCTTTGATCGGTGATTTTCATGTAAATCCGTTGCCAATCGTCATGACTGTTTTAACCTTCGTACAACAAAAAGTGGCACCGATGACACCGGTGGACGATTCGGACCCAGCACAACGATTCAACCAAAAATTTCTGATGTACGGAATGCCAATCATGTTTTTCTTCTTATTCAATAATTTTGCCTCCGGCTTAGTATTATATTGGACCATGTTCAATGTTCTTACTATGGCTCAGCAGCTTTTGATGGCAAAACATTTGATAAAATAACATGTTTTTCGAAGATACTATAACCGCAATATCAACACCTATAGGTTTAGGCGCAATCAGCATAGTGCGAATTACTGGAAAAGCCTCTTTTGAAATTGCAGATTCCATTTTTGTAGGATCTGCGATACCGTCTAAATCTGACTCTAATTCCATACATTATGGTTACTTGATAGATCCTGAAAGCAATGAAACTATAGATTCGGTCCTAATCAGCATAATGAGGGCTCCCAGAACCTATACTGGATTTGATTCAGTTGAAATCAATTGCCATGGAGGTATCGTCAATACCAGAAAAGTCTTGGATCTTGTATTGTCCCGAGGCGCCAGATTAGCGGAACCGGGTGAGTTCACAAAACTTGCTTATTTAAACGGTAAAATGGATCTTTCGCAAGTTGAATCGGTGGCTGATTTAATTCATGCTAAAACCGATGGCGCACGAAGGGCGTCCATGTCCCAATTCATGGGAAACTTGAGAGACGAGATATCTGTTTTGCGAACTCAATTAATCCAGTTATGTTCTCTTCTCGAAATTGATCTTGATTTTGCTGAGGAGAATTTACTTGCTATTGACCGCGACAATGTAATTCGAATCATTGCGGACGTCGAAGACCGAACAACAAAACTCCTTCTTACGTACCAAACTGGACATGTCATCCGCGAAGGAGCAAAAGTCTCAATTCTCGGGAAACCCAATGTTGGTAAGTCAAGTCTTTTGAACGCCCTTCTTAAAAAAAACAGAGCCATTGTTAGCCATATTCCTGGCACTACACGAGATTATATAGAAGAAACTTTAGATATTAATGGAATACCCTTTACATTCATTGATACGGCTGGTATTAGAGATACGGCAGATGATGTTGAAATTCACGGGATCCATTTTTCAAAAGAAAACATTATGTCAAGCGATCTGATCGTCGCTCTATTTGACATTTCTAATGATCTAGATGATGATGACAAAAAAGTGATGGACATCATTCGAGGCGCCATGAACAACAGTAAGACAATAAAAGTCGTTTTTGTTGGAAACAAAAAAGACCTTGGCGAAAAAAATTTTCTTAATGATTTAGTAAATACGCAAAATGTTGTCAAAATATCGGCAAAATCTCTTGATGGCATCGGAGAACTCAAAAATGTGATAAGCAACTTATATTTAAATAACTTGTCCTTAAGTTCACCTATGATATCTCGGACAAGGCACAAAATTGCAATTGAAAAAAGTCTAGACAATTTAGCCAGCGCAAAACATTCTATAATTAATAGAATGTCTTTTGAATTTGTTACGCTTGATCTTAGAAACGCTATTGCCTCATTATCAGATGTTGTTGGAGAAATTTCAAGCGATGATATTCTAGATAACATATTTGCTAATTTTT
>CAZHUW010000066.1:0-15801 GCA_964535295.1 uncultured Bacteroidota bacterium | reverse complement strand
TTCGATCAGATGTTTCGATTTCGCCGTGATGTCTTCGGCGATCACTTCCCGGTCTCGCGCATCCTCTATGTGAACTTTGACATTCTTTATTTCTTCGATCTTTTGCATCAATTTTCTTTCAATTCTGGCGGATGCCTCGTGTGCGTCCGCGAACGGCATCTGATTGTTGCATTCCAGGTGAAAATCGACGACGTAGCCTTTCTTGATCTTTTGCGCACGGATATTGTGGCAGGTCAATCCCTGTTCCGACACGATCATACGGATCTTGTCAATGATGCTTTCATTCTCGTTTTCATACGGTTCCATATGAATGAGAATATCGGCATTGGGAACGATCTCGGATATCTTATGTTCAACCTCATCCGTGACGTGATGCGCCTGTTCGAAAGGAACCGTGCGGTTGATATGCACATACATGTCCACGAATATCTTCGATCCGGATTGCCGCACGCGAAGATAACGGTAGCTGTAAATACCTTCGATGGTCCTCATTACCTGCCGGATTTTAGGTTCGATCTCTTTCGGTATACTGTCGGTCAGGGCATCGATGGTTTTCTTAAGCAAATTTCCACTGATATAAAGGACAAATATCGCGACACCAACAGCAGCAAGGGAATCGCCGTGTTTGAATCCGGCCAGAGTGAGTACCAGACCGAATATGACGACCATGGAGCTCCAGATATCCGTTGAAAAATGAAGCGCGTCGGCCTCAAGCGCCTGGCTACGATAGGCTTTTGCCGTGCGTAACAGCGCGCGGGATCTCGTATAGTCCACCAGAATAGAAATGCCCATCACGGCAAAACTCCAGAAGGTCACTTCGACTTCCGTGTGATCATCTATGATCCTCTCAACGCCGAGTTTGATGATAAAAAAGCATGTCCCGATAAGGATCACGGTCTGCAATAGCGCGGAAATATTCTCGATCTTTCCGTGACCGTACGGATGATCTTCATCGGCAGGCTTATCCGAGATACGAACGGCAATATAAGTCAGTAATGCGGCACCCAGATCAAGTCCCGAATGCGCAGCTTCGGATAATATACCCAAACTGTCCGTGCTGAGACCCACGATCAGTTTGAATCCGGTCAAAAAAATCGCCGCTACCACCGAGGTTAGAGCAACTCTAATTTTATCCGCGTGCATTTGCTGGTCAAACGTCATGACGACTGACAAAAAAGTTCGAAATTTTTCGAGAAAGGTATTGATTAATGCCTTATTTGTCAAGAAATACCTTGCTTCTTAGTTACTCAATTTTTAAATTCGCCCGTCATTTTATATGATTGAACCGATCTTTTTTTGTCATAACATATCCATTCAAAGCAGAGGATGCCCCATTGAGTTTAATGTTGCCGCGGCCGATCCAGACCGGGTTTACCAAGCTGATCCAGCCGCTCATTCACCTTTTTAGCCGTACTCGAGTAAACCCCAATTGGTTTACAACATTAGGGCTAATACTTAATTTGATCGCAGCTGTATCCTTCGCACTCGGCGCAAAATTCGGCACGCGTGCCGACTTGCAATACGTCGGATGGGGCGGGTTTTTCGTTTTGATCGGCGGATTATGCGACATGTTGGACGGAAAAGTGGCCCGCGCCGCCGGACTAAGCACACGTTTCGGCGCGTTGTATGATTCCGTTCTCGACCGTTACAGCGAGGTCATCATGTTCCTCGGCATGGGTTATTACCTTGTGGCTCAGGATTATCTCTATTCATCCGTTTTTTGCTTTGTGGCTCTCGGCGGTTCGACGATGGTCAGTTATATCCGCGCGCGGTCGGAAAGTCTCCATATCGACTGCAAGGTCGGAATAATGAAGAGAGAAGAACGCATCGTCTGGCTGGGCGCCGGCTCGATGTTCTGCGGTATGTCCATGTGGATGATCGATCCTCATTTTGTATTTACTTATAACGGAATTGACCTTTTTAAACCCATTTACTTTTTCACGGTGCCTCTCGCCGTTGTTGCCGTATTAGCCAATTTCACCTCCGTTCAACGCATGATCCACAGTCATAAGATCAGCCGGATGATGGAACAACAGCATGAAAAGGACACGTTGCAAAAAGAAAAAGTAATTTAAATTTAAGGAGAAGGCATTTGGAAAAAAAGCCCGTTGAAATAAAAGACGCGAAAGGAAAATTAGGAATCCTTTTACCCGGCATGGGCGCCGTGGCCACCACTATGGTTGCAGGCGTTATCGCATCGCGTAAAGGCCTCGCTAAACCCTTCGGCTCGCTCACGCAAATGGGAACCATCCGCCTTGGCAAACGCACCGATAAACGTATTCCCAAGATAAATGAATTCGTGCCTCTTGTGAATATGGACCAGATCGTATTCGGAGGCTGGGATATTTTCGAAGACAATATGTACCAGGCCGCCATGAAAGCCGGAGTGCTTGAGAAAGATCTTCTAAATCAGATCAAGCCCGAACTCGAAGCGATCAAACCTATGAAGGCCGTATTCGATCAAAAATACGTTAAGAGGCTTAACGGACCGAATGTAAAAACCGGGAAAAATAAAATGGATATGGCGGATCAACTCCGTAAAGACATTCAGGATTTCAAAAAGAACAACGGATGCGATCGTCTGGTCATGGTATGGTGCGGCTCAACGGAAGTTTTTATCAAGCCGGATGAGGTACATCGGACGATCGAAAACCTGGAAAAAGGCTTACGTGAGAACGACCCGAATATCCCGTCAAGCATGATCTACGCTTACGCGGCTATTATGGAAGGCATCCCTTATGCCAACGGCGCGCCCAATCTGTCTGCCGATATCCCGGCTTTGGTCGATCTTGCTATCAAGAAAGGCGTCCCTATCTGCGGAAAAGATTTCAAAACGGGACAAACGCTGATGAAAACGATCCTCGCGCCCGGATTCAAAGCGCGGCTCCTGGGTATCAACGGATGGTACTCGACCAATATTCTCGGTAACCGCGACGGCGAAGTTCTGGACGATCCCGAGTCATTCAAAACAAAAGAAGAAAGTAAACTTTCCGTACTGGAGCATATACTTCAACCGGAACTTTATCCGGACTTGTATGGCAAGATTTCTCACGTTGTACGCATCAATTATTATCCGCCGCGCGGCGACAATAAAGAAGGTTGGGATAATATCGACATTTTCGGCTGGCTGGGATATCCGATGCAGATCAAAGTGGATTTCCTGTGCCGCGATTCCATTCTTGCCGCGCCGATCGTACTGGATCTCGCGATCTTCCTCGACTTGTCTTCACGGGTCGGATTCAAAGGCATTCAGGAATGGCTTTCTTTTTATTTCAAAAGCCCGCAACATGCGGAATCGCTGTATCCCGAACACGACCTGTTCATCCAGTTGATGAAAATGAAGAATACCTTGCGCTGGATGAAAGGCGAGGACCTGATCACCCATCTGGGATTGGATTATTACGATTAGATGAGGCGTCTGATAAATTTTCTTCGATAAAAGTCTCCGTCAAACGGAGACTTTTTATTTTCATTCAATCTCTTTGCTTGAATTTTAGCGTGACGGCGGTTATATTAAGCCGTTTTTGCATCACACATCTTAACAATTTCATGCTCAAATTTTTTCGACAATTCAACAATCTCATACTGTACTCTCTGCTCGCTTTTATTTTCATCGTGATCTTTCTTGTAAGCGAGCATATCTTCAACAGCTATTTCCCGCGTGTTAATGATTTTTCAGAATACACAATCGAAGCCGCTATCATCGTCATCATTTACGAGCCGCTCAGGAAGCTGATCGAATTATATATAAAGAAGATACTCTTTAATTATTATTACGTACGACAGGAGCGCATCCGCAGCCTGGATTCCAAGCTGTCCGCAAATTCCTCCTATAAAGAATTATCCGACATCGTGACCGAACGGCTCCGTAAAATCTTAAACGTTCACCAGGTGTCGTTCTATTTCCGTACACCGGATATGTTCTCCCTCGTCAGCACCACCGGCAGCAACGGGCTGATTTCAAAAAAAATAAAAACCGATCTTTTGTATGACATAAAACTGACCGGGGAAAAGAAAGTTTTTGACGTTGACGATCTGCTGAAATTTGAGAACGGGGCAGGACCGGAATTCAGGCTTGATGTATTGAAATTCGAAGGACACAAGTATGTTGTTCCCCTGCTTAAGAAAGAAGGACTAACGGGGATCATCGCGTTCGGACCGGAAACAAGTTCGCGACATGAACTGACAGGCGAAGATAAAAAGATTCTATGGCATTCTCTGCAGCGTGTCGGCCACACACTTGAAAATGCAAGACTGTACGCCCAGCTCCAGAAAAACGCGACTGAAAAAGAACTGGTACTGGGAATTGCGAAAAAGTTCAATTCGGCGATCCACCTCGAGCAATTACTCGATATGATCCTCGACTCGATCAAAACGATCGTGCCGTATGATGCGGGAGGTATTTTTCTTGTTAACGAAGAAAACCAGGAAATTGAAAGCGCGGTGATACGCGGCTACGATGAACAGGTCATGGAAGATATTAAAATGAATGTTGGCCAGGGATTGATCGGCCATGTGGCCAAGATCGCCAAACCGGTGATCGTCAAAGACGTAAGTTTCGACGAACATTACGTGGTGGTTCGCGAATCCACGCAATCGGAGATCACCGTTCCCATCTGCCATGGCCCGCAGGTGATCGGCGTGCTCAATCTCGAAAGCGACACGCTGGGCGCCTATCACGAAGGATTCCTCGATCTTCTCGTGGCGCTCGCCGGCGAAGCGGGCATTGCCATCAAGAACGCTCAGCTCAACGAAGAAGCGATCAAGAACGAAGAACTGCAGAAAGAGATGGAAATCGCAGGGAAGATCCAGCAGGCTATCTTGCCGCAGCAGCTTCCCCATGTTGAGAACCTCGATATGGCCGGAAAAAGTATCCCGTGTTATGCCGTCGGCGGGGACTTTTATGATGTATTGAAGCTGAGCGAAACACAAATAGGGATATGCATCGGCGACGTGTCCGGCAAAGGCGTCCCCGGAGCGATCATGATGTCCGTGCTGTACACCAGTTTTCGCGGCAAGGTGTTTGAACTCAAAACAACCTCTGAAATGGTGTATGCACTGAATAATATTCTTTGTATCAATACGGCCGAAGGGCGTTATGCAACTTTTTTTTACTGCACGCTGGATTTTGAACGTCTGGTCATGTATTATACTAACGCCGGGCATAATCCCCCGCTGATCATGAAGAAGTCCGGTGATTGGATCAAGCTTCGGGAAGGCGGTTTCGTACTGGGTTTCCTCCGTGATCAGGAATACCGTCAAATGACCCAGCTTATCGACCCCGGAGATATCATTGTTCTTTATACCGACGGTGTTACGGAAGTTTTCAATGGAGAGGATGAATTATTCGGCGAAGACCGACTCAAAAAGATCATTACCGACAACAACCAATTGTGCGCAAAGGAGATCAAGAACAAGATCATAGATGCAGTAAAGGATTTCGCTCCGGACACGGAACAGCAGGATGATATCACACTGGTCGTGATCAAAGTTGAACAGCAAACCCCATGGAGTTAGACAATGGATATTCGTGAACTTAATGAGCGCATTCATCTCGAGAGCGCATTTATCGATGAGATCATCCGGCAAATGGGCAAAGTAATCGTCGGCCAAAAATATATGGTGGAACGCTTGATGGTCGCGTTATTTTCCAATGGCCATGTTCTTCTGGAAGGCGTACCCGGATTAGCCAAAACGCTGGCGATCAAGACTTTGGCTGAAACGATCCAAACGAAATTTCAGCGAATCCAATTCACCCCTGATCTGCTCCCGGCCGACCTCCTCGGCACTCTGATCTACAATCAAAAAGAAGGCAATTTCTTTACGCGAAAGGGCCCTATTTTTTCCAATTTGATCCTCGCCGATGAGATCAACCGCTCGCCGGCCAAAGTTCAGAGCGCGCTCCTTGAAGCCATGCAGGAAAGACAGGTCACGATCAGCGACACCACGCACAAACTGGATGAACCTTTTTTGGTACTCGCCACTCAAAATCCGATCGAACAGGAAGGAACGTATCCCCTTCCCGAAGCGCAGGTTGATCGTTTTATGCTGAAACTGAAGATCGGCTATCCTTCCCGCGAGGAGGAACTTGAGATCATCCGGCGTATGGCCAATACCAACGGTAAGATCCCGGTAAATGCCGTTATCACGCCGCAGCAGATCATCCAGGCCCGAAAGACCGTCAACGACATTTATCTCGATGAAAAAATAGAGAATTATATCGTCGATCTGGTTTTTGCGACGCGTCAACCTGAGAAATACGGACTGCAAGACCTTAAGCCTCTGATCTCTTTCGGCGCCTCCCCGCGCGCCTCCATCAATCTGATACTCGCATCAAAAGCATTTGCATTCATTAAACGCAGAGGCTATGTGATCCCGGAAGACGTTCGCGCGGTAGCTATGGACGTTTTCCGCCATCGGGTGATCCTCACTTATGAAGCCGAAGCCGAAGAACTGACCAGTGAAGAAGTGGTAACTCAGATCATTAATAAGATAGAAGTGCCTTAACTAATTCAAAATTCAGAACTGAAAAATAAAAAATGATAATAGCGAATGCCAATGAAACGGTTTTGATTTTTTATTTGTCATTTTTGAGTTTTGATTTTTGACTTTAATATCACAAAAATCAGATCTATGGAAACGTATTTCGGACTTCAGCTGCGCGTCGAGAATCAAATAGCGCATTTGATTTTTGACTATCCCAATGAAAAATTCAACAAACTTTCCACCCCCGTCATGCAGTCCCTGGACCGCGCGATCGACTGGATGAATGCCAATGCGGCATCTATCAAAGCATGTATGATCACCAGCGCCAAAGAGGGCATTTTTATTGTCGGCGCCGATATCGATGAGATCAAGAACATTACTGACGCTAAATTAGGCGAACAGGGAGCGGCAGCCGGTCAGGCGATCTTTACTAAGCTCGAGAAACTGCCCTTCCCCGTTGTCTGCGTCATTAACGGCGCATGCATGGGCGGAGGAACGGAACTCTCGCTCGCCTGTCATTACCGTCTTGCCACGGACAGCCCTAAGACCAAGATCGGTTTGCCCGAGGTCATGCTCGGTATCGTACCTGGTTTCGGCGGTACGCAACGTCTGCCTAGGCTTATCGGTTTACAACGCTCGCTTCCGCTTATTCTGTCGGGCAAGACCCTGGACGGCGTTCGCGCCTATAAGAGCGCGATCGTTGATAAGGTCATACCGGCAACATTCTATGAAAAATATGCGGAAGAATTTGTAGCGGAGATCGTTAACGGGAAAAAGGCCAAATATCTTGAACGCCGAAAGGTCAAAGGCGTAGTTAATGTACTTCTGGAAACCATCGGGAAAGGGATCATTTACAGCCAGGCAAAAAAAAGCGTAATGAAAGAAACCAAAGGCCATTACCCTGCGCCGCTTCGCGCGCTGCAGTCCGTTAAGGAAGGCTTTTCAAGTTCGTTGGAAGACGGACTTAAGATCGAAGCAAAATATTTAGGAGAGATGATTGCCACGCCGATCTCTAAGAATCTCATCCGTATTTTCCGGTTAACCGAGGATATCAAGAAGAACACGGGCGTTTCGGATAAAAATATAACCACGTCGAATATCCGTTACGCGGGCGTGCTCGGCGCGGGCGTGATGGGCGGAGGGATCGCTTACCTTTTTTCTGATAATAATGTGGATGTACGGCTGAAGGATATCAATCATCAGGCGATCGGCCTGGGACTCGATGCATCAAGAAAATTGTATGACCGCAAGCTCAAGCGGCGGCGGCTGACAAAAAAAGAACTCAACCGTAAAATGTCCTTTATTACCGGAACACTGGATTATCAGGGTTTCGGACGGTGCGAACTCGTGGTAGAAGCGATCGTTGAGAATATGGATGTCAAAAAGCAGGTCATTGCCGAATTATCAAAGCACCTTAACGACGATTGTATTGTCGCTTCCAACACGTCCTCCCTGTCCATCACGGAAATGGCGACGGCATATAAAAAACCGGAAAATTTCATCGGCATGCATTTCTTTAATCCTGTCCACCGGATGCCCTTGGTCGAGATCATTCGGGGAAAGAAAACTTCGGATCAAGCCGTTGCGGCCATTTACGCTTTTTCAAAAAAACTGGGCAAAACGCCGATCGTGGTCCATGATGGACCCGGTTTCCTGGTCAACCGTCTTTTGATGCCATACCTGAATGAGGCGGGATTCTTGCTGGAAGAAGGTGTTAAGATCGAGACCATGGACAAGGTCATGACCGATTTCGGTATGCCGATGGGACCGGCATTATTGATCGATGAAGTGGGCGTCGATGTCGCTTATAAGGTAGGAAAGATATTTGAAAACGCATTCGGCGCGCGGGTGCAGGGTTCTCATGCATTAGAAAAACTCTATAACGACAAACGCCTTGGGAAAAAAGGAAAATTAGGTTTCTATATTCACGGTGAAAAACGCGCGGTGGTGGATGAGAAGGTATACGCTTTACTCGACATTAAAGGTACCGGTTCGGTCAGCCATGAAGAAATGGTGCAGCGTATGACCTACCCGATGATCAATGAAGCCTCCATGTGCCTCGCAGAAGGTATCGTCAAAAGTGTGGACGATATCGAGATCGGGATGATCTTCGGCACAGGATTTCCTCCTTTCCGCGGCGGGCTTATGCGGTATGCCGATTCGGAAGGAATTGACAAGATCGTAACGACATTGGAGAGTTACGAACAAAAATTCGGAGCGCGATTTAAGCCTTGCGAATATTTGATCAATATGAAAAAGAACAGAAAAAAGTTTTACGATAATTAGGATTTAAGGAAGCATTCAATTTTTTATAATAACCGTTAATCATTAAAAAAGAAAGGGAACCTATCATGTTAGGCGACAAATTAGTTAGTCAGGGAGTCATTACGCAGGCGCAGCTCGATGAAGCGTTGAAAGAACAGGCATCCAGCGGCAAAAAAATCGGAGAAGTTCTAGTTGCCAAAGGGTTTTGCACCCCCGCTCAAATTGACGCGGCGCTTAAATAAGCCTACCAAAATTGATTCAGTAAAGGTTCAATCCGATTTTGGATTGAACCTTTTTTGTATAACCGTATTCTCGTCGGGAAAATGCATCTTCAGTTGCAGGTAATTTTACCATATAGTGCTTGAAACTCTATGCTAGAATATCTATATTTTTTGACAGTATCTATCATTCACTTCGAATTTAATGACTATGGATAAAGATCTCATTTCAATACAGGAAGCTCGAGATGTGGCCCGTTTGGCGGGTGCGGCGCAAAAGGAATTCGCCAAATTTTCACAGGCGCAGGTTGACGCGATCGTAAAAGCCATGGCGGATGCCGGTTTCGATGCGGCAGACCGGCTGGCCAAAATGGCACATGAAGAGACCCGAATGGGCCGCTACGAAGATAAAATCGTGAAAAACCGGTTCGGCACCCGTGGCGTGTACGATTATATCAAAGACATGAAAACCGTAGGGATCATTCATCACGACGAAAAGAAAAAAATTTACGAGATCGGCTGGCCGATGGGCGTCGTAGCCGCTATTATCCCGACCACCAACCCGACATCGACGGTCATGTATAAGATCCTGATCTCGGTCAAAGCCGGGAACGGTATCGCCGTCGCCCCGCATCCCCGCGCTGCGAAATGCACGTATGAAGCCGCGGAGATCCTCAGGAGATCGGCTGAAGCGGCCGGAGCGCCCAAGGGGTTGATCGGCTGCATCCAGACGCCATCGATCGCAGGTACCCAGGCACTGATGCAGTGCGCCGAAGTAGCCGTGATACTCGCAACCGGCGGGCATGGGATCGTTCATGAAGCTTACAGTTCGGGTAAACCCGCTTACGGGGTAGGTTCGGGCAACGCACCGGCTTTTATCGAAAAAACGGCTAACGTTAAAAAAGCCGTGGCGGATATCGTTGCAGGTAAATGTTTTGATTACGGACTGCTTTGTTCTTCCGAAAACTCGATGATCGTTGACATTTCACTCAAAGAACAGGCATTGGCCGAACTGAAAAACAATCGTGCCCACGTGTGTTCGGATGAAGAAAAAGTGAGACTCGAAAAGTTGATGTTCGGCCGCGGGAAACTCAATACCGAGATCATCGGCATGCCGGCCTCTGTTATCGCAGAACGAGCCGGCTTTTCGGTTCCGGCAAACACAACGATACTGGTTGCCAATTGCAAAGAAGTGGGCAAGCAGGAACCTTTGTCCGCTGAAAAACTTTCACCGGTTCTATCATTGTTTTATGTGGACGGTTGGGAAGCAGGATGTGACCTTGCCGTGAAGATCCTCAATTTCGGCGGTATTGGGCATACTATGTCCATTCATTCATCGGATCAGAATGTCATCATGCGTTTCGGACTTGAAAAACCTGCATTCCGGATCGTGGTCAATACCGTGTCCACACTTGGAGCTGTTGGATACACAACCGGACTGGCTCCATCGATGACGCTAGGGCCCGGAACATTGGGCGGCTCCATTACAACAGATAATATCATGCCGACGCACTTAATCAATGTCAAGCGCCTGGCCTTTGAAATACGGCCGTTCAAGTCAACCCTGGTTCACGGAACGACCGCCGAGACTCAAGCCCCATCGTCAATTCTGAAAAAGGATGTGCCGGCATTTGATTCTCGTCCTAAAAAACTGAGGACAGAATCCGCTGTTTCAGGCGGGAAAAGTTACGGATCATCCGCCTTGTCGGATAAGGACATTGATAAAATTGTCGATGAGTTTATCAAAAGCAGAAAATAAAATAAATTTGAAAACTAGAACAAAAGTAACTCCGACAGGCGGGGTTACTTTTTCTATTTGTATCTAAATAAGGAGCTTTGTGGTATTTGATATTTTTCTTGTTTTTTTACTGGTTTTTGCTAACGGTTTTTTTGTTGCGGCAGAATTTGCCATCGTCAAAGTAAGAACCACGCAGATTGATACGCTGGTTAAAGGTCAATTACGTACAAAGATCGCCAAAGAAATAGTGGCGCATCTGGATTCTTATCTATCAGCCACGCAGCTCGGCATTACGATCACCAGCATCGGATTAGGCTGGATCGGCGAACCCGCCGTATCCAAACTGGTCGAACCCCTTGTCAACGCTCTTGGAATTCACAATTCAAACGCCATTCATGCGATCTCATTTGGATTCGGTTTTTCAGTCATCACTTTCCTTCATATCACACTTGGAGAACTTGCCCCTAAGTCCGCGGCAATCCAATACCCCAAAGAGATCACGCTGGGAATTGCGTATCCGCTAAAATTATTCTATATAGTTTTTAAGCCCTTTATCTTTTTTCTGAATGGAACGGCCAACCTCATCCTTAAAGTTTTCGGGATACAGCCCGCGTCCGATCATGAATTGGCGCATTCGGAAGAAGAGATCCGGCTCCTGATCGCCGATGGGAAAAAAAGCGGCGCCATCGATGCGACCGAATATAAGCTTATTGAGAATATTTTTGATTTCACGGAAACCACCGTCAAGGAAATCATGGTACCGCGGACCCAGATGTTCGCCTTGGATATCGACCATCCTTTTGATGAGAATTTCAAAAAGGCCGTGGAAAGCGGGTTTACAAGAATACCGGTCTTTCGTGAGACCGTTGATACCATCATAGGGATTCTATATGTCAAAGATCTTTTCAAAGTGGACCGCTCGGCGCAGCAGGATCTTGAAAAAATATTGCGACCCGTGTATTTCGCGCCGGAAACCACCAGCATTAGCCGCCTTATGCATGACTTTCAGCAGCAGAAAATTCATATTGGTGTCGTGATAGACGAATTCGGCGGAACAAGCGGGCTCATTACTCTGGAGAATATTTTAGAGAAGATTGTAGGTCAGATCCAGGATGAATACGATGACGAAAGGAAAGATTTTGAACTTCATGCCGACGGCAGCTGCACGGTCGATGCTAAAATGCGCATCGATGACTTCAACGAACATTTCAAGGCCGATATTCCGGGAGACGGCGATTATGAAACGCTGGCCGGTTTCTTAAATGAAAAAGCCGGACACATCCCCAACCTTGCAGAGGAGATTCGTCACGGTAATTTTATTTTCAAAATCACTAAAAAATCACCTAAACAAATTCAACAGGTTAAGTTGACTAAGCTGGACAAACCACGGCCTGCCGAACAAGGGTAAAATTATTTTAAAACGATCTCTCTTTTTTCTCTGGCAGATTGATAAATCGCTTCCGATATGCGCATGACCTCCACTGATTCATCGCCGCTCGAAAGTACCGGGCGGTCGTGTTTGACGCATTCCACAAAATGCTTTATCTCGTATTCGTAGGACTTCTTATAATTATTCTCCGGCCGCTCCATCTTTGTGGGCGTTACGTTAACAAGATTGCCGTGCATTTCCTTATGTATGCGCAGCGGATTCAGTAAAGCGCCGCCGAGCGTTCCAAACAAATTGGTATACATGAAATCATTTTCCATCAATAAGGTCCAGCTCACTTCAAGACTCAGGATGGCGTCGTTTTCGAAACGAATTAGGACGGTGGCCGAATCCTCGATCCCTTCTTTTTGATAGTGATTATACATGGCGCTGTAGACGCTTTTGACCTTCGGATTTTCCATAAGCCACAACGACAGATCGAGCATAGGAATGCCGAGATCCATAAAAACACCGCCGCCGGACATTTGTTTTTTCTTTGCCCATTCCGACTCATTCCAACTGCCCCGCCGGCGAAGCCATCCGGATTTTGTATAAAAGATTTTGCCCAGTTCTTTTCCTTTAACAAAATTCTTTAAGATCATCGCGTCAGGCCTGAATCGATGATTCATCCCGACCATTAATTTCATTTTCCGCTTACGCGCCTCATCCGCCATGCTTTTGGCTTCGTCGTAAGTACGTGCGATCGGTTTTTCGACCATGACATGTTTGCCTGCCGACAAGGCGTCCACGGTCATCGGCGCATGAAGATTGTTGGGTGTGCAAATATGAACAGCATCGACCTCCTCCATTTCAAGTAATTTGGCGTGATCCGTAAATATGTTCCCAATGTGGTATTTTTCGCCAAGAGCCTGGACCTTCGTCTTATCTGAATCAGCAATCGCAATGATCTCAACATCCTCCATCTTAGATAGGATGGGAAAATGAATGATCTGAGTGATCGCGCCGCAGCCAATGACCCCTATACGCAGTCTTTCATTTTTCGATTTTTCCTTGGACATATTCCCTCCACTGAGTTACAGGATTAGATTCAAAAAGTTAACAAACAGGGACCCGGTGCTGACGTTTGTGTGTTTTAATATTTAAACAGTCAAAAAAATCAGGAAACGATATCGCGACGCACTCCGGATCATCCAACACCGACGTATCTTTACCGGCAAGTGCGGCAACGGTAAATGCCATGGCAATACGATGGTCGCCGAAACTTTTAATGGCACAAGATCCGAGTTCGGACGGATGAACGAAAAAGCCATCATCATATTCCGTGACGCGCGCGCCTAATTGATGTAAATTATATACGATAGCGGCAATTCGATCACATTCTTTATGACGCAGTTCCGATGCACCTCTGATCTCTATACCGGATTCCGTTTGGGTACCAAGAACGGCGAGAATCGGTATTTCATCAATGATATTCGGTATCAAACTTCCGTCGAACCTGCCGCCGCTCAGTTTCTGCTTTTGCGATAAAACAAAAATGTCGCCAAAGGGTTCGGGAGCGCCGGCATTTGCGTTTTTGATAATTATATTTGCGTTCATTTTTTTCAGTGCTTCCAGAAATCCAGTACGCGTCGGATTCAATCCGATTCCTCGTAATACGACATTGGAATCAGGGATCAACAGCCCCGCTGCAATCAGGAAAGCCGCCGATGAAATATCCCCGGGTATCGTCATATTTAACGGAGATAATCCTGTTCCGCCGCGAACAGTCAAAAGATGACCGTCGTGCCGCTCCATATTTCTTATCGCAGATATCATTCTTTCCGTGTGATCCCGCGTCGGCCTCCTCTCGATCACGCACGTGTCCCCTTCAGCATATAATCCAGCCAAAAGGATACATGACTTGACTTGAGCGCTCGGGACTTCCATAGAATAACTGATCCCTCTTAACGTCGATCCGGCAATAGCCATTGGCAAATTATTATGAACCGATAAACTTATCGAAGCGCCCATTTGGCGAAGCGGATTAGCGATCCTTTTCATGGGTCTTCGCGATAGTGACAGATCACCTGTCAGCAATGTGTCAAACTTTTGTCCGGCTAAAATACCTGCAAGTAACCGCGCTGTAGTGCCTGAATTTCTGCAATCCAATACGCGGTCTGGTTTTCTAAGACCAGTGAGTCCCCGGCCTGCGATACTGATGGCCGTACCCGAAAATGAAATATCGACGCCAAGCTGCCTGATGCATTGCACCGTAGAAGCAACGTCAGCGCCGTTGGATAAATTTTTTATGACCGAATCGCCTTCCGCAATACTCGCTACAATCACCGCCCGGTGTGATATAGACTTATCGCCAGGAAGTGATTGGTCAATATGTAGACCCTTCGCGGGCCGGATCTCCGTTGCCGTCATCGGTTACGTTTTATAAAAAATTCAAAGGAACTTAAAAAAGATAACACATAAAAGCAACGCTGATTTTGACGGCATACTGGTTCAAATGGCTTTTATCCAGATGGGATTCGTGTAACAAAACATTTTTGCAGATGTCCGTGCCTCGCACCTGAAATAGGAATAAGGCGCCAAGGTCAAGTCAAAACTTTTTTCAAAACTCGTTTCATCGGTCTTAAAATTATGTAGAACAATCTCGTTGCCGCCGCGTTGTCCGGCAACGATTTTTACTTCTGTGAATGTGCCAACGTCTTTATTCGTCTTGCCATGCAGTTGTATCTTTAAATTATTACCGCTGGCAGTTTCACCTATTTGGAAAATTTCACCGCGTTCGTTATGGACGGCACAAACCATCATCGGGCCAGTAGTGATAACCGCATGTCCGCGGCGTAATTGGTCAACTACATTCTCGACGTTCAGAGCAAGTTTGTTCATCCAAACGCAGGTCCTGGCCCAGCCGAACGGCTGGTAGTTCTCGATTTCATGCAGCGAAAGCATGGGGATCTTTACCTGCCGATAGCGGTTAAAGTTTCCATGCGCGTCATTCCCGGCAAAAATAAAGATCCGTTCTCCGCGGAGTAATTGGCGGCACCATTGCTCCAGGCCCTTTCTGAATGCCTTATTGTCTAGCCCGTTCAGGATCTGCAGACCTGCGATACCGCCGGTTCGGCAATCTTCATCCGTCCATTTGCCACGCCGTATCAGGATCTTTTCCAGGAAAGGAACGGGATCTTTTGGATGGGCCGCAATGGCAAGTGCGGTCTCGGAAGTCCTTTCGGCAACATCGCTGACCGACAACTCGGCGTCGGTGCGAAACCATTGTTCAGCTCCATCTCCGGATCCGGGCAAAAATGAATCCTGGTTAAGCACCAGACAATGTACATTCCGGTTTTCCGCATTGCCGCACGAAACCTCTTCACCCGGGATAATGACAACAGGAATATCGGATCCTTGGTTCAATTTTCTTATCGTCTCACGCGATCGTTTCCATTTTTTCAGATTCGGATCATTTTGCAGGTAGTCAGCTTCCATGTCGTCAAGGTCATAGGAGTGATCCGTTGCGCAAAAAAACTTCATCCCCATGGCCTTGGCCATAACGGCCGCTGCACCCACCGGTGCTCCGAATTCCACCTGATCGTCCGTAAACTCCGTATGAAAATGAATGTCCCCATGGATCCAATCGTCTAAAACAGGCTGTGCCTCTGCCGCCAAATGAACTTTCAAGGGAGCATGACTCAAGCCGGGACAATTGTCATTGCGCA
>CAZHUW010000065.1:0-15946 GCA_964535295.1 uncultured Bacteroidota bacterium | reverse complement strand
GGTTGGGTCACGGTGTTTGTGCGGTGGATGGTTAGCAAGCTGCGAGTTTAGAGTTTCCAACCTCACCCTGTCCCTCTCCTTGTTAAGGAGAGGGCACGTACTATTTGTGTTAGTACGTGCCCCCGCCTTTGCAAGGCGGGGGAAGGGGGGCGGTTGGCAATTTCTCCTTTCATTCCAATCCCATCTTTCCTATTTTAAATCTGCATTAAACCAATTCAATCTCCATGCAGCCTTTACGCTCAAGATCAAACCCTGCGCCCTTGGCCGGAATTATTTTTGGTATTATTTTTTTGACCATCTGGTTCTGGACGCCGATCACAGACACGATCGGTGAATGGATTTCGGATAGTGCGGTCACCGTCCAAAAACCGTATTCGTTCGAACTGCAGGGATCCAAACTTGACATGTGCCTGAGTCCGGACGGAAACTTTCTCGCGACGGCAGGTGAACATTCATTCGCGCTGTGGGATATTCATTCACGAAAGATCGTCACGCGCATCACGCTCGACCGGGATATCGAATGGATCCGATATTCCAACGACGGCGGTTCGCTGATCATGAAGACCGATGATTCGGTCAAACTGTGGGATACCAAAAAATGGACGGTCCTAAAAAGTTATGATCCTCAGGAGTTTTCGCATTTAGGCGAATTGATACAATTGACCGCCTCATCCGGGAACGAACTTATCGGCGTTCTGATGAGTTCGGACAGACAATACACCACGATCTATGACATCGCCGCCGCGAAAAAACTCCTTCAGCTTGGCCGTGAGTTCAGGGGCTATATCGGATTTGATTCCTCGTCCAGACATCTGGCGGCTTATTCCCGGCATCCATCGCGCCTCGTTCTTTGGGATCTCACTTCAGGTATCGAAGAAGATACGATACCGGCGGACGAATTCAGCGGCGGCCTTCGCGTCAGCCCCAACGGGCGATTTGTTGCATGGAATACGCGCGGACGCGTCGTGGTATACGACCGCCTGATACGCAAAGCACACACCATCTATTATGAAATGCCTTATCAGGAAACTGCGCTTACCGCATTCAGCCCGGACTCCGGAAAAATTGCCGTTACCAACCGCGACGGCGTTGAGTTGTATGATACGGCAACGGGAAAATCGTTATCACGGCTCGCCTCCTCGGCATTTGATTACAGATCTCTGAACTTTTCACTGGATGGACACTCCGTGGCAGTAAATTATGAAAGCAGTCCAACGGTGGATATCTGGGATATCCGGAATATCTGACTCGTTTTGTAAACCCGATTGAATCAGATCATTTTTTTATAATCAACCCTATCCGTGAACCATGGCCGCTGACACGTCTTCAGTTCAATCGCCTTCTTCAGGCCTTGTCAGAAAATTAGGCCTGTTCGATGCATCCATGATCGTAATGGGCGGTATCATCGGGTCCGGCATTTTTATGAATCCGTCCGTAGTGGCGCGCATCGTTCACTCACCGGAATTGATCCTGGGAGCATGGCTGGCCGGCGGCGCCATTGCTCTCACCGGGGCTTTTATTTATGCGGAACTTGCCGCGCGCCGTCCGCAGGTTGGCGGACAATACGTATATTTACGTGAGGCCTATCATCCGTTGATCGCGTTTCTATTCGGCTGGACATTATTTCTCGTGAGCAATTGCGGCGGGATGGCTGCGGTGGCGATGACCTTTGCTCGCTATTTCATCGGCCTCACACAAATTCCGTTCTCCGAAAACGCCGTTGCGGTCTCGGCGATCATTCTGCTTACGGTGATCAATTGTTTAGGTGTCCGCGCGGGCAGTACTGTGCAAAACATTCTGATGGTCACAAAGATCCTTGCAATTCTCATGCTGGTTGTTTTTGGAACTATGTTGATCCTCTCATTAACTTCTACAACTTCGCCGGCCACATCAACAGAAATTCAGCCGGATACATGGACCTCTTTTGGCGCGGCGCTTATTCCCGTGATGTTTGCCTTCGGCGGGTGGCAGACGGCTAATTTCATTGCCGGAGAGATACGTGAACCGGAGAAAAATCTGCCGCGAGGGTTGTTACTGGGCGTTACGGGTGTGATCGCGCTTTATTTTTCTGTGAACATCATCAGTGTTTTAGTTTTGGGCGCCGAAGGCCTTGCCGGCACGCAAACCCCTGCAACGGCCATCATGCGCCTTGCGCTCGGGGAAACAGGGGCGCAGTGGATCGCTGTCGGGATCACCGTGTCCACGCTGGGTTTTCTCAGCCAGTCGGTTCTGACCGCACCGCGCGTCTATTTTGCCATGGCGGAAGACGGTTTGTTCTTCAAGCCGGTGGCTAAACTTCACCCGCGCACGCGCGTTCCGGTTGCTGCGATCGTGATGCAGGGAGCGTTGACGTCCATCATTGCGCTTTCGGGGCAGTACGAACAGATCCTCAGTTATGTCGTCTCCAACGATTTTGTTTTTTTCGGCCTGACGGCAAGTTGTATTTTTATTTTACGGCAAAGAGAAAAAATCCCTTCGCGTTTTAATATGCCGGGACATCCGGTTTCGACCGCCGTCTTCATTGCCGTTTGCGCTTTTGTTGTGTTCAATTCGATCTATAAATATCCTTTGGAAACGGGGATCGGTTTCGGAATTATGTTGACCGGCATACCCGTATTCTTTATTTGGAACAGGAGAAAAAATAAATCATGAACAACCGTATCAAGCAGTCCGAATACATGTACTGGGCCAAGATGAATTCCGGCGCGAAATACTCTCTCGCGTCCAGCGACCTGATGCACTTTCCTCTGGCCGATCTGGGAATATCGATCGGCGACCTGGAGATCACGGGTGCGAGTAAATACGGCTTACCCTCTCTGCGCGAAATGATCGGACAACACTGCGGCGTCAATGATAAAAACATCGTTTACACCATGGGAACGGCGATGGCCAATCACGTCGCGATGGCGTCGGTCATCGAACCGGGCAATGAGGTTCTGATCGAACATCCGGTATACGAACTTCTTTTATCAACGGCACAATACCTGGGCGCTGATATCAAAAGATTTCACAGAACATTTGAAAACGATTTTCAGATTGATACCGATGAGATGGCCTCGCTCGTTACTCCCAAAACCAAACTGATCGTCTTGACGAATCTTCACAACCCTTCAAGCGCTTATACGAATGAAGAAACGTTGAAAAAAATCGGCGGCATCGCGGAGAAAGTTGGAGCGAAAGTGCTTGTTGATGAGGTTTATCTTGAAGCGGCCATCCCCAAGCATCCCCGATCGGCATTTATTCTTGGAAATGCTTTCATCACGACCACAAGTCTGACCAAAGTGTATGGCTTGAGCGGACTGCGCTGCGGGTGGATATTGGCAGAAGAAAAACTGGCCGAAAGCATGTGGCGCCTGATCGATCTTTTTTATGCCACGCCGGTTCACGCGTCCGAACTCATGAGCATTCACGTCTTCAAACAAATGGATCGTATCCGCGAACGCGCCTGGAAAATCATCAATGCCAACAATAAAACGATGCAGGAATTTTTCGTCTCGTGTGGTCATCTCAAGCCGCCGGCCGATTGTTACGGACTGATAACATTTCCGAAATTACTGTCAGGGAATGCGGATCAATTTTGCAGTAAACTCAGAAAGAAATTTGAAACCAGCGTGGTCCCCGGAACTTTTTTTGAAATGCCGGAACATATACGGATCGGGATGGGAGTGGATGAACAGATCCTTGCGAGGGGATTGGAGAATATACGGGCGGCATTGATTGGGTTGGAAAAATGAAAGCTGTCGTTTTTTTGGAATCTTTAAAAAATTAATTTATCTTGTTCCTAACCCATTCACCTTAATATTAAGGAGATACTATGTCACAGGATTATTACAAAGAGATCAACGGAAAGAAATACGACGGTAAGTTGATCGACCTCGCCACACAATTGATCAAAGGGCGCGGCGATGGACGCATCTCCCTTGATGATGCAAAAAAGCTTTTGGCAGCGGTTAAAGACAGCAGCGCCTACACGGATATCGAGAAAGAGACCATGCACTACATTCGCGATCATTATAAATTCACGCCCGAGTCGGACGAATGGTTCCGCACGGAGATTCGGAAATGGGCCGCTACCAAATAAAACGATTTTGTCATATTTTTGATTAACCCAACTCTTTCAATTCGGAAGCATGATCAGAACCAGCTCGCTCATCAGGAGAGGTGCGAACCTTTACCTCAGATACGAGAATTCGCCGTGGATAGGTATTGTCTCGGCCGTATCGTTCATTTCCGGTTTTGCCCTCGAGACCCTCAACCCCTCTCGAATTGATATTTTATGGAATAACTACATTCTCCTCGCCTACATCTGCCTCGCAGGCTTCTCTATCGTTCTGATCAACAGTATTCAGAACGGTTTTTTTGAAGGAACCTGGTTAAAAAAACAAAAACAGTGGCTGATACTTGCTGAACATTTTTTCATCGGGGGGCTTTTCAGCAACCAATTGATATACTATTTTCAGAGTTCATCGGGGGCCCGTTCTTTTTTATTTATCACTGTCCTGCTTATGATGGTTATTCTCAGCGAATATTTTAAGAACAAGATCGATCAGATACACCTGCAGTTTGCCGTTTATTTTCTTGCCTGTTTTTCGTTCTTTTCATTCTTTCTTCCGGTCTTAACTAAAGAAATGAATCCGGCCACCTTTTTGAAAGGCGGCGCACTGAGCGTGGTTTTTGTTGCGGTCATTCTGTCTCTCTCAGCGATCAAGAAACCCGCCAAGAAAGCTAAGCCCTTTTTGAAGACTTGCGGTATCGTAGCTATGCTTTTCGTGGTTCTCAATATCATGTATTTTGCAAACTGGATACCACCTGTCCCTTTAGCCCTCAAACACGCCGGTATCTATCACCATGTGAGCCGCCAGCATGACGGGTACGTGTTAAGATATGAGGATTCCGACCACTATACTTTTTGGAATACGAAAGATCAAATATTTCATTATGCTCCCGGCGACACCGTATTCTGTTTTGCAGCCGTATTTGCGCCAACTGCACTGAATAAAAAAATATTTCACCGTTGGATGCAATTTATCCCTGATAAAGATGAGTGGATCGTTCAGGACAGGGTTGGCTACCAGCTTTACGGCGGAAGGGACGGCGGATTTCGAGGTTACACAGCCAAAACGATCATTACTCCGGGAAATTGGCAGATCGATATCATCACCGAAGATGATCTATTGCTGGGAACGGTGGAATTTAAAATAGAAAAAGCGGAGAAAAGGACTCGTGAATTAAAAGAGACCAAACGCTGATCAAGCTTCTTTTCTTAACACTTCCAGCGGCGGTTTCCTGCTGATGTCGCGTGTGATGAACGTTCCAAGAAAAACCGTTATAACTACGATCACAACAAACACGACCGCAACGGGCATCACTGCCGGATCATATTGAAAATCAAAAACGAATACGGTCAGCGCCCAATTACACAACAGCGCGAGCACACAGCCCGACAGCGCCGCGAAAGTTCCCAGCCACAGATATTCAATTCCCATGATACGCGTGATCTGCTTGCGCACGGCGCCTAAAGTTCGGAGCAATACGCTTTCCTGGATACGTTGAAACCGGCTCGTCAATATCGCGCCGACCAAAACGATGAGGCCGGTGATAATACTGAATAACGCCATGAACCGGATCACAAAAGAGATTTTATCAAGTATCGCGTCTACTGTGCGGAGAATAAGAGCAAGATCGACGGCGGAGATATTGGGAAATTTCCTGACCATCGCCTGCTGAAGCGAAGCCGACTGATCCGCCGACGCCGCGCGCGTCACCAGCACCCAGAATTGCGGCGCAGCTTCCAGCACTCCCGTCGGAAATACGACAAAGAAATTCGGCTGCACTCGGCGCCAATTGACCTCCCGAATGCTGCCGACCACCGTGATCATCGGTACTCCTTGCACATCGAACACGATCGTATCGCCTATGGTAACGCTCATATTATCGGCGATCCCTTTTTCGACGGATATGAAGATCGTATCGTTACCGGCGACCGGTTTTCCCAATCGTCCCTGCAATATCGTTTCCGTATTGGTCAACGAATCCCTGTAGGTGCATCTGAATTCCCGCAGCCAGCGCGGAACGTTTGACGTCGTATCCTTGCGCAGGTCTTCAAGTTTTCGTCCTTTAATGGCATCAATTCGCATCGTCACAATCGGAACCTTCTGAAGTACCGGAGCGCCCAGGTTGCGAACCATTTGTTCCGCTTCCTGCTGCTGATCGGTTTGGATATCGAAGAACACCAGGTTCGGCTGTTTCCCGCTGTCTGCCACGGCGATCTGTTTGACCAGCGTATCCTGCATCAGATACAAACCGCTGATGAGAAACGTTCCAAGCCCAACCGATAACATCAGCATCACCGTTTGATTATGCGGACGATACAGATTGGCCAAGCCCTGGCGCCAGACATAGCTCCACGACCGCGGAAAAGAAACCTTAACAAACCGCATCATCAATTTGGCAACGAGAATGATCAACCCGAAAACAACCGCCATGGCCCCTGTGAATCCGATCCCGTACGACCAACGCCCCATCTGCATGCCCGAGAACAGACTCACGATCACAACGATAATCGCTAAAAGGAACCAACGAAGAATATCGCGCGAACCGTTCTCATTATAATCGGAACGCAGCGTATGCAAAGGTGATACTCTGCGAATAGTGATCAGCGGAAATAAAGCAAATAGGAGCGCCATGGATAAGCTGACCGTAATGCCGGTGAAAATCGAATTCCATGATATATGCGGCGTGACCTCGACCGGAACAAAATCTCTCAATAATGCCGGCAAAAATATCTGGATAGCAGAACCGATTACGGCGCCCAAAAAAGAACCGATCAGGGCGATCGCCGTTACCTGGATCAGATGGATCGCAAACGTTTCCCTCGCTCTAGCGCCAATGCACCGGAGAACAGCAATGGTAGAGATCTTTTGATTAATAAAAACATGCACCGCGCTCGCCACTCCGACACAACCCAGCAGCAGCGCAACAAAACCCACAAGGTTGAGATAACGATACAGATCCTGGAATACTTTACCCAAAGCCGCCTTGCGGGATTCGACGGTCTCGAATCCGAGTTGAAATTGCTGTAATCGCGGCTTGATCTTTTCGGTCAGCGCGATCATATCCGTACCGGCATCAAACCTGAAATACACGCGGTGCACAACACGGCTGCCGCGTTTAAATAAATTCGTTGCTTCAATATCTTTCATCGGAATGTACACCGGCGGACTGACCAGTTGCGTCGCGGCGGATTCGCCCGGAACTTTCAACAATCGTCCTTCGATCAGGAACGACTTATCCCCCAGCGTGATCGTATCGCCCGCTTCTGCCTCAAATTGCAGCATCAAACCGTGATCGACCAGCGCTTTGGATCCTTTTCTGAATTCACCTGCAGCTTCCGCGGGGGATGTTTCCAGCGCGCCGTAATATGGAAATTCTCCTTCGATCGCTCTGACCTGGATCAGCCGTGTGCCGCCGGTCTTTTTGAAATAGATCATCGACGCAAATGTGATCTCGCGCGAACGTTCTCCTCCGAGCGAGTCAAGGAAGGCCTGCATCTCATCAGAAAAAGACTGCCGGCTGGAAATAACGAGGTCTGCGCCGAGCAGGGTTTTTGCCTGATCGTCAATGTCCGTCTTCAAGTTATCGCTCATCGATTGTATGGCGACAAGCGCTGCCGTTCCCATCACAATGGACAGAAGGAAAAGCAAAAGCCTCTGGACATGGTGGCGTCCGTCGCGCCATGCCATTTTCCATACCCAGGAATTGAACAATGTGAAGCGAGGTTTTTTCGAATTCATACGGAACCTGAAACGTTGGCGCGTGTGGGTTCGTCCGACGTGATCTTGCCGCTGCGCAAGCGAATGATACGTTGAGTGAGTTGTGCCAATTCCAAATTATGCGTGACCAGAACCAGGGCCGTTCCGAATTCCTCATTTAGCTCAAACAGCAATTCAACGATCTTCGAGCTGTTCTCATCGTCCAGGTTTCCGGTCGGTTCGTCGGCAAAAAGTATCTTAGGCGTATTGATGAAAGCTCTGGCCAGCGCCACACGCTGCTGTTCTCCTCCGGATAACTGGACCGGGTAATGATCCATCCGGTCGCCCAAACCGACGCGCTCAAGCCATGCCTGCGCCTGAGTATCTGCGCCGGATTCGCCGCGCAGTTCGAGCGGCACCATCACATTCTCCAAAGCGGTCAGCGTAGGGACGAGCTGAAAATTCTGAAAAACAAATCCGACAAATTGATTGCGCAAGACGGCCCGATCATCTTCATCGAGACGGTCCATGGATGTGCCGTTCAGCACGACCGAACCGGAGCTCGGGTGGTCGAGTCCGGCGCAAAGCCCCAGCAGTGTAGTTTTTCCGCTGCCCGATGGGCCCACTATGGCGCAAGTGGAACTTTGAGGAATGGAAAACGAAACGTCCTGCAGAACCGTCAGGTCTTTTGAACCGCTCCGGTAAAATTTACACAGATCTTGCACATGTAAAATATTGGGCATAATAAATAATGGATTTTGTATGTTGGTTGTGATACTTTAGAGAAATTATTTATTGAAATCGCTGAACAGTTTTTATATTGACGATACAATTTTTTGTGTTGAACTGAATCCCGATTCCGTTTTGGAATGGCCTTGGAAAAAACGCCGTACCAGAAACCAAGATCGAGACAATTTATCAGCGGAAAACGTGGTAGACTTTTCAAATTATTATCAGACTTTGTTATTCGAACTGTTTTCCGCCACTGAGCTACGCGATCTTGGTTTCAGGCGTTTTTTCCACAGCCTTGATTTTTCTTTTGGTTCTTTTCTTTGTATCAAGACAAAGAAAAGAACATTGTAACTTACTTACACTTTATTTTACAAACAATACGGTTTTTACCTTAATATGTTCTGGTTAAAATCTTTTTTCTTGCTGTGCGCTTTATTGCAGGCAGAACTGACCGCTCAGAATAACAACGATAGAACGATCCTCTTCATGGGTAACAGCCTCACCGCCGGTTTTGGTCTGGATCCTTCCGAGGCTTTTCCCGCATTGATCGAACAAAAGATCAAAAACGCGGGGATGAATTTCAAGGTCATTGCGGCGGGCCTGAGCGGTGAGACTACTACAAGCGGGCTTCGCAGGATCGACTGGCTGTTCAAACAAAAGGTCGATGTACTCGTGCTGGAACTCGGAGGCAACGACGGTCTGCGCGGCATCACACTGAAGCTGACCAAACAGAATCTTCAGGATATGATCGACAAAGCGCGTTCGTACAATCCGAATATCCGGATCGTTCTCGCCGGCATGGAAGTTCCGCCGAACATGGGCGATGTGTATACGGCCGAATTCCGTAAAATGTATCCGGAATTATCCAAAAAGAACAACGTTACGCTCATTCCTTTTCTGCTCGAGGGCGTAGGCGACCGGCCGGAACTGAACCAGCGGGACGGAATTCATCCCACCGCGGAAGGCCATGTTATTGTTACAGAAACGGTATGGAAAATTTTAAAACCTGTTTTGCAATCGATGCTAAAGGAATAAATGTCGAAAATCAAAACCCAATTTGTCTGTCAATCCTGCGGATATCAATCATCCAAATCCCTCGGTAAATGTCCCGAATGCGGAACGTGGAATTCGTTTGTTGAAGAAACCAGTTCTGCGCAGCCCTCGTCTTCACGTTCCCCGGATAAGATATTGAGTCATTTCAAAAATGTCGATAGTTCCACCTATGCGGATCTGTCCGAATCAGCGCAGACGCTGGATCAGATCGAAGTGCACGCGGATCACCGCATCTCGACGCTCAATCCTGAATTCGATCGCGTTCTCGGCGGCGGTATTGTAAAAGGATCGCTCGTTCTTGTTGGCGGGGAACCGGGCATCGGTAAATCGACCTTGATGCTGCAAATGGCGGCGCAATTGAAACAAAAGACACTTTACATTTCAGGTGAAGAGTCCGTGTATCAGATCAAGTCACGAGCGGAAAGGATCGTTGCAAAAACCAACAACATGCTGGTGTTTGCCGAGACCAATATGAACAAGATCCTGCAGGAGGTCGTGCAGGTCAAACCTCAGATCGTGGTGATCGATTCCATCCAGACTTTGTACCGCGATGAGATCGAAAGCGCGCCGGGCAGCGTAAGCCAGGTTCGTGAATGTACCGCATTGCTGATGCATCTGGCCAAAACGCGCGGCATTTCAATATTTCTGGTCGGACACGTTACCAAAGACGGAACAATCGCCGGCCCGAAAGTGCTGGAACATATTGTCGATACGGTACTGCAATTCGAAGGCGATCAAAATCACTTGTTCCGTATCCTCCGCGCAACGAAGAATCGTTTCGGCTCGACCAACGAGATCGGCATTTTCGAAATGCGCGATAAAGGATTGGTGGAAATTGCCAATCCGTCCGAATTATTTTTATCCGAGCGTCATTTGAATCAGCCCGGTTCTGTGGTCGTGCCGGTGGTGGAAGGTTCTCGTGTACTATTGGTCGAATTACAGGCCCTGGTCAGTCCGACCAGTTACGGTATGCCGCAGCGAACCACGTCCGGCTTCGATCTGCGGCGGCTGCAATTATTGATCGCGGTTCTTGAAAAGCGTGCGCGTATTCCGCTGGGACAGCATGATGTATTTCTCAATATCGCCGGCGGCCTTAAAGCGGATGAACCGGCTTTGGACCTCGGCGTTGCGCTTGCCATCGCATCCAGTTACCGCGATGCGATGGTCGATCCGTACACCGTTGTTATGGGCGAGATCGGGCTCGGCGGAGAGATTCGCGCGGTGAGTTTTGCCGAACGCCGTATGCGCGAAGCGGTCAAACTTGGTTTTGAGAACATGGTCATACCGAAAAGCAATACCAAAGATCTGGCAGGAATGAAAGAAGCGAAAATTCTCGGAGTGCGAAGACTGGAAGAAGTTTTTGAAACCCTGTTAGTAAAATAAAAATTATTACTTGGCGCTACTCCTGATGCCGAAAAGAATACGAAGCAGTTTTGACCGTTTGATAATATATTCATAAAGAAACACGGTCATCAGAAAAGTGCCGGCCGATACAATGAGAAATTTTTCAGTAATTCCAATATCAAGCTTGACGGTGTAATAGCCCAGAGCAATTAATACCGGATGATGAAGAAGATAAAACGGCAGTGCCGCCTGATTACAGTACCTCAAAACAGGATTATCAAAATTCAAATAACGCCGGGCATACCCAAGAGAGCAAATGATCCATGATAGAATATTCAGGCACCATATCAAATCAATAATCAGATTGTTTGAATGAGGCCTCTCTTTAGCTGCGTCTCCATTCAAGACCCAAGTTGTATAAAGGATTGCGAAACAAATCAGCCCGAGAAAGAGATAGGCCCGGCGTTCACGTTCGAAAGTTTTCCACAGGATGTTTACCGAACCGACAAAATAGCCGTATAGAAAAATGGTAAAGTAAAACAAAGCATGATACATATCATTGAATATTCTTCTTTTACCCGACCACATATCGCTAAAAAAATACTCGATGAGAAAAAGAGGAATAACCAGCCACAACAGGCGGAATCCGTTATTACTAAGAAATGATGCGATGCGCTGGGTTGCTAGTTTTCCTTTCGGAGAGCGAAGAAATACAAGTAGAGGCATTGCAGTCAGTATAAAAACAACCAGATAAGCTATGAACCATAAATGACTCCACTTCATTAGCCAGTTTGTGGAGAAATAGTCTGAAAAAAATTGGAAGTAGGAAATCTCCAATGCGGAATATTGGGTCTGAAAAAAGTAGACCGGAGGAACGAGAACTGTAATTCCAAAGCCAAATGGAACAATGAGGCGAAGAACCCTTTCAATAAGAAACACCTTGATACTTCTCAAGCCAAGCGTGAACGAGACACCAACCCCCGACACAAAAAATAAAAGAGGCATACGCCAGGGGTTTACAAATTGCATTGGAAGCCTAAAGGCGTCACTGAACATGCTATTTTGAACGTAGTATTTCCAACCGGAAAATATCAAGGCTGCATGATACAACACAAGTATGAGATAAGCTATGATTCTCAGCCAGTCCAGGAAATACAGCCTGGCGGCTTTCTTCGGATTAGTAGTGGCCGGCAACATAGAATCGGATTCCGTTTTACGAACTGACATAGCGTCGATCATACAGGTTTTATTTTTTGTCTACTTTTTTTTGTTTCGGGAAACGTATTTTTTTATGAGTATAAAAACAATAATTTTTTAAAAATAAATCTTAATTATGCCCATTAACCTTCGGGAACTCATTCTCCTGATCAAACAGAATAAAGACTTTGATTCTCATTTGTGCCTTGACCTCGGATGTTCAATTGACTGCGATGACGCCAAACCGCTTATCAAGGCGGTCAATTATATCATTAACTATTTGAAGGAAGCCGGCGAGGGTGAGATTCAGATCGATCTCGATTCGCATAACTCGAAACATCAGCTGGTATTCATCGTTCATACCGGCAAACAAATTCTGCCGGCGCCAAGCGATCAACTGCAGCCAATAATGAAAACATACAACGGAACGATCGAATGGATATTTGAACCTGCAAAATATGCAAAATGTCAGCTAATATTTAACGTTTGAAGTAGATGAACGACTCCCTGCATCCCGGTAATTTTGACCCTAAAAATTTGGCACTATCCGTTTTGAGTTCAAACATGATACTCGAACAAAGGATCGCATCCGCATGCAAGGTCGAACAGGATCAGGTCATTGAGATACTATCCGAAGTTATAAAGTATCTGAATTTGACGGCTTATTATGAACAGCGATTAACACCTTCGCTTATCGTTGATTACGCCTGGCACGAATTCATCCTTTGCACCAAAGCCTACACGGATTTCTGCCAAGCCTATTTTGGAAAATATATTCATCACCATCCCGGAGGAACAGGCCAAGAAAATAAAAAACAATTCATGAATACGCTTAAATATTACCGGAAACATTTCGGAAAACCGCCGGCAGAGTTTTGGGGAAGTCTGTCAGGAGAACAATCCGACTGCGGCGCTTGTGCCTCTTCTGCAGAATTGTAGTTTCTAACCACGGAGACACAGAGAGCACAGAGAGAAACACATCGTTGTCCTCTGTGCCTCCGTGGTTATATTTTAAATATTAATCTAAAAAAGGAGTCTCTATGTTCTTATCCGCATCATTATCCGTTGATCCCTCTCAAATAACTAAGATCCAGCCTATACCGCCTACCAAAGTGTTCAAGAAACTTTTATTTATCCTTTCGTCGGGCAATATCAGCGAAAAAGAAGAAGTGGAGACGCTCACGGCATTATCCGTTCTGCAGCAGCTGAATATGGTTTTCCGCTCCCTCGGCATTACCAATATCGTCCGCTTGTCTAAGGACGATATAGATTTTTATCTCGATGAAGAAGGTAAGACCGACGACCTCAAAGAAACGCTGGACAAATTCAGTTACGATGTAGATGAGATCGAGTCGGAAGTTTTCAAAACGCTCGATCTGGTGCTGGAACATTCAGACAAAGAATTTAATTATCTGATCGAGATTTTCGTCCGTCGCATACACAAGGTCGGCGAACCGCCCATTCAGATTAAGATTAACGGCGTGATGAAAGAATTCCAAACCAAAACCGATCAGCCTGAAAAAGAGATCGAGGAAAAACTCAAACCTGTATTCGATTCTAATGAGAAATACCAGAGTTTTGTAAAAGGCAAACAGCTGAAATTCGATCAATTCGTCAGTTCACTGGAGGTTGCAATGCGCAAAGCCATCCGGATCGATCAGATCAAAGTGGAATCCAATGCGAAGATCGTTCGTCCGAAAGAACGCGTCAAAAAAGAAATTCCATCGGCACAGCGTCAGGCGGCGGAACCGGTCTTTTACGGCTATCCCGGCTGGGGAAATGCTTTTTTCTATGCCTGGATGTGGTCGAGCATGTGCTATACGCATGACATTCATGTAAATAACTCAACGCTGGTCGACGATAACGGAGCCAATATCATGAGCGTAGGTGAACAAGGATTCAACGCCGGCGACAGCAATACTTTAAACGTCGATCAACCCTTCGAGCCGCCACAGGCCTCGGATGCCGTGTATTACGATAACAATGAATATGCCGGTGAAATTCAAAATGCGGGACTTGGCGAAGGAGGTTTCGATTCGTCCGACGATACGCGAAATGCTTTTTCGGATTTTTCGGACAACAGTGACAGTTCATCCGATTCTGGCGATTCTGGAAGTTCGTGCAGTTCCTGCAGCAGCTGCGGTGGCGGGGATTGAAGCTCTTTTTTTATACCTACGTAATTCATTGTAATTTGACCCGATTGATCTTTTTGTGACGAAGGTCACATCTGGATATTGGATTTCTCCCTACTTTTTTAATAATAAACCCGTAAATATGTGTTCGCTGTTTCTCAATTATAAACAACCAGCGTACTATGTATAAATCGAAAGGACATTTATGAAAACCTTCACCAGAATATTTCTGATAAGTTCATTAGCGGTCTTTTTGTTTGTAAGCTGTTCAGATGACAAGAACGATTCAAGCAATGCCACGCTGAGTTTTATGGCGGAACAGAATCTTGCCAAATCTTTAGTGCCCAATGCGATCACAATTGACACGGCAAAAATTCTTATTACCCGGATCAAATTCGGAAGCGGAGGCGATTCGTTAAATTTCGACAGCGACCCGGTCGTAATTAATTTAGCTCTCACCGGCGATGTCCAGACTGTGAGCGCAGGAAATGTTCCGCAGGGAACTTACGATCATATTAAGTTCGAGATCCACAAGCCGGGTGTAAATGAGGAATTCTCAGATCCGGATTTCAATACGGGTTCGGCAGGTAACCAGAGATACTCGATCATCATTATCGGCACTTTCAACGCAAGCCGATTCGTTTTCAAATCGCAGAACACGATCAATCAAACGATCACCGTTGATCCTCCACTCATTGTTGCCGACAATGTGGGCGTTGCTAATCTGACCTTAGCCGTGAATATCTCTAACTGGTTCTCCGACGGTGTCGGCGGTACTTTAGATCCGACAGATGCCGGCGCAAACAATGTGGCGGCAATCGAGAATACGATCAGGGATTCGTTCCGCGGCTTCCAGGATAATGATAAAGACGGGAACGAAAGCGATTAGCAGGTATCCTCTCTTTTTAAAATGGGTTATTCCATTTCGGTACTCAGGCGGCCGGTACAATGGAATAACCCATTTGTGTTTTATTGAGTTGTTAATTCAATATTAACAAGTGTAAAGCAATTTTTACATTAACATTTTTTAATGAAAGTGACTGCGTTTCTGTGACAAGTATCACAGTCCGCCCCCTCATATATTCCTAAGTTGACATGTAGCCATTATACGACTATACAAATTTATATATAGATTTTCTCAGGGGTATTCACTAAAACAAAGGAGTATTTATGAAATCCCTCTCAAGAACGAACTACCTGAAACTGAACGTATTAGCTGCAGCGGTGGCCATGCTCGTCGCGTTTAATGCCTGCGACAGCAAAAATGGCAGTACCGCTCCCGGATCTTCGTTGAGCATGAAAGTGGACATGTCCGCATTGGCAAAGACAGCGGGCGACACCGTGATCATCGAATCGGCGAAATTGCTGCTCAAGAGCATCAAGTTCAAAACCGATGTCGAAGACTCTCTCGACTATAAGGTCGGCCCGTTCATAGTCAATCTCGACCTGAACGGCGGCATCACTCAGATCGCAGCCAACGATATTCCAAACGGAACGTACGATGAGATCAAGTTCAAGATCCACAAACCGGAAGACGATGAAGCGGTTTCCGACACGGATTTTGTTGCCGGCGCATCCAGCGATCAGCGTTATTCGATCGTGATCCGTGGAACCTATAACGGCTCACCGTTCATGTACCGCAGCAAAAAGGACATCGAACAGGAACTGGAGATCAATCCGCCTTTAGTGGTTACTGATTCCACTAATGACGTGAACGCAACGTTGATCGTTGCCCCT
>CAZHUW010000064.1:0-15982 GCA_964535295.1 uncultured Bacteroidota bacterium | reverse complement strand
GAGCGGAGATTTTAGGCGTTTTTTCAACAGCCAAAGGCACTTTTCTTTGCTTCTTTCTTTTATGCCAGTAAAAGAAAGAAGAATGGTTCCATAGGTCGCATTTGTTTTAAACAATGTTTATCGGATCCACTTTCTTTTTGAAATAGAAAGTGGCAAATCACGCCATAGGATCAGCCGCCTCCGGCTGAGAAAAGATCTCCATAGGAGTCCTACGGACGGCTGTGAACCCCACCCCTGCCCCTCCCCTTATCAAGGGGAGGGAGACAGGGTGGGGTTGCGCGAACTCGGGTTTCACCGACATTTTTATCAAGGCCGTTAACACCACGGACGAAATAAGTAAATATCTCAAGACAATATAAGCAATGAATGGAATTAAATGATAGCAGCATTAAGCCGCGTTTGATTTTTATTTTTGTGATTTGTGCGCTTTTTTGTAGCCATTACTTATTCATGATCATTAAACTTTTTATGCGTTCCACGCTGATACCGGCGTCGAAAGCATACGCATCGGCTCCAATTTCTCTGGCATAATTTTCCGTTATCGGTGCCCCGCCTACGATCGTTCGGATCTGCCCTTTCAGACCTTTGTTTTCCAGAATCTCGATCACTTTTCTCATCGAAGGCATGGTCGTGGTCAGCAGAGCCGACATACCGATCACTTTGGCCTGCTCTTTTAAAGCCGTATCCACGAAGACTTCAGGAGCCACGTCTTTGCCAAGGTCGATGACGTCGAACCCGGCTCCCTTTAACATGATCCCTACCAGGTTCTTTCCAAGATCGTGCAGATCGCCTTTCACCGTGCCGATTACCACTTTACCCTGACTGGGAATCCCCTCTTTGATAAAATGCGGTTTAAGTTCGTCCAATCCGGCATACATCGCTTTAGCCGCAATCAGCACATCGGGAAGGAAAATTTCGTGGTTTCTGAACTGGGCCCCGATCACATTCATTCCCGCGATCAGGCCTTCATCTAAAATAGTTTTCGGATTAATGTGTTCTGCAACCGCAGAACGAATTAATACCAGTATCTGCTCTTCATTTCCTGACTGGAGTTGTTTTGAAATTTCGTTTAGAATTTCCATGCCGCCTCAATGCTAATAAGTGATACTATTTTGATTTAATTGTACACCAGAAATCCAATGTATGCCCATTTGTCGCAACAAGTCAGATGTCACTGTTAATCAAGCAATCCCCCCAACCCCATTTTCAAGGGGGAGTTTAGAATACAAGATCTGATTTAGTCCCCCTTGAAAAGGGGGATACAGGGGGATTGTCTTAGACATGTACGTAAAGAAAGATTTCATAAAACACATAGAACGGTTATTTGTCATAAATCTTTTCAAACCGCACCAGACAGGGTTGCGTCCGGCATGAGGAACAAAAATGAAATCCATTGCTGAATTCATGGATCAGCCGGTCGCCATGGATCAGCACGCCTGAAACGGATTTCAGAGGCGTCATGAGATATGACGCGTTCAGAGTAATTCCGATCCTTTCCGGATGTAGATATTCAAATAAATTTTTCTGCGCCTCAATGTTCCACCCGCAATAACCCGGACTGTAGCCGAAAACCAGTTTATCGCGTGAAGTGCGTCTCTCGTTTTTTAGATGATTCATATAATGATCTTCAAGGAAACCGGCCGCGTTGTCGGCCGCGACCGAAGCGCAGGAATCCAGCATCGCGGCACGGGCGAAATCGTTCACGTCAAAAAGTTCCTGTACCCGCCGGCTCAGGGCAGAACCCATTGTCGCCGCAAATAACGCAAGATCATCGGCCTTTTCAAAGATCGGCTTTATCGGGCTTTCCTCATCATTATGCCCTTGCCCTTCATAAACTTGTACAAATTCATCTTTGGAGATTTCTTTGATAATGCCTGCAGGTTCCGAAATTCTCAAAAAGACCTCGACCGCTTCTGCTACCAACTGCCCGATATGATCTTTGATCGTTGCGCCGATGGGAATTCCCTGATGACGCAGAACGTCCTTTGGCTCCGGAACGATCCGATCGGCGGTGATCGTGACTTTACCTGTCATTCGTTTCTTTCAGGCAGCTTATCCTGACCGAACTTTTTCGCTTCAGCGAGCATGAGGTCTTCGAGTTCTCTTCGCGTATCTTCCGGCATTGAGTTCGGCTGATAAGTTCCCAGCAATTCCTGAGCACGACTGCAAGCCCGCTGCTCAAGTGTCAGAGAGCCTTCCTCCACCCAGCGTCCCTGATTGGCCCTGTTAATAACGGTTCCCGGGAAGAAATGCTCTTCTTTAAGATATTTTCTTGTGTGTTTGGATATCAGCAAATGCTCTTCTTTCAGTAATTCCTGGAAATGAGGTAAGGACGGGAAATCCTCTTTTGGAGTAATCCCTTCCAGCATACGGTAGGTCATACCGCATATTTCATTGTCCGTTATCAATTTTTCAATACTGATGCAGCTTTCAAAATCGATCATGCCGGCGCCCGACATATTATTGATCCCTGAAAGCGCGGCAAGGACGGCGCCGATCCCGGTCTCAAGGCCGGCCTGTACGTCCAATTGTTTGGAGTCCGTCAGTGAGATATAGGCTTGCGTCGGAACTCCAAGATATTTCCCGATCTCGTTGTACGCGCAGTCGATCATCATCGTTTCGATCGCACCCATGGGCGTGGTCTCATAACGCACATCGAATATCGCAGGCGATCCGCCGTAAAGCACCGGTGTCCCGGGGTTAGCTGTCTGGCTGATGACGATTCCGCTGAGCGTTTCGGCCGTATGCTGGATCAGTGTTCCAACCAGTGTCACCGGCGCCGCAAAACCCGCCAGCGGCATGGCGATGAATTCCACCGGTATAAAATATTTCGCACAATCCAGCACATTCTGTGACGTTACGTCGCTCCATTTCAACGGCGACGTCGGACAGCAGGAAAAAACCGCCAACGGTTTTTCTTTCAGCTCATTTCCCGATCCGCGAACAGCCATCAGCATGTTCTTCATCAGTTCAAATGATTCGATCGTAAAACAACCCGTCACGACCGGCTTTTCAGAATACAAAAGGCTTAGAAAAAGCCGATAACTGTCGGAAATGCCGTCCGCCACATCTTCCGGCACCATCGCGGTACTTTGGGAAGCAATGTAGCGAAGCTGATCCACGACCTTCACGTATTTGATGTAATCGGGTGTGCGGGGCCTGCGGAGTTGATGAGTTTCAGGGTCGAGGTACATCAGCGCGGATGATCCCGGCGTAAAGTGCACTTTGTTCCCGCTGAAATCATTGGTCTGCTTTCCCGTCGAGCTGAAGAGCTGAAACGCATGCGGTACCGTTTTTAACGCTGTATCTACCATGGCTTCGTTAATAAGTACACGCAAACCGCTCTGGTCTTTACGCGCGCCGTGTTCCAGCAACATCGAAACGACCCTGTCATTGTGGATCTCAATACCGATCGTTGATAGTACTTGTTTTGCTTCTGAGATGATCTGTTGGATCAATTCATCGGTCAGGAATCGGACTTGCGGACGCATAGTATTTCCTTCAGGAGTGTAAGATGGGAGCCTTCAGCTGTCCATGAGATGGGAGAACAGCCTTTTGCCGTGGCCCGGGCTAAAACTTGTTAAAGATACGTACCGTCAGCGGGCTAGTCAATGACATTGGTCATGTTTCGCACGTGAAATGCTTGGAAGGCGGGACGTTGTGCCATAATCCTATTATTTGTCATTTGCCAAAATCTCATGGTATATCTTTGATGTTTCCGGTACCGGCACATTAAGCTCTTTTCCTAAACGGATGATCGTTTCTCCAAAAATATCGCCTTCATTCCTCCCGTTCTTTAACGCCATATCCCTTTGGTAAGATGTAATGGCGTCGTGCGGCAAACGCCCGCCGCGCAAAGCCAGTTCCTCCACAATATTCTCAGGGAAATCGTACCCTTTTTTACCGGCGATCAGCCTGATCTCCCTGAGAATAGCGGTGACGCTCTTTTTTAATTCCGGATTCTCGTAAACTTGCCGGATGGTCTGGCCGGAATACGCCGTCACCAGAGCATAAGACGCAACGAACATATATTTTTCCCAGATCGCGGGATATGGATCGTTTTTAAATTGAAATCGGATGTGGGGAACGGCGTTCAGAAATTCAATGATATCTTCCGGAACATTATCGGGGAATTGCGGGTCTTTCCCATAAATAACGAGATCGTTATGCACATGCGTCACCGTACCGGGGCCTTTCACGAACGCATTCATATAAACACATCCGGGTAATATATAACCCGCATCGATCACTTTCCGCATGCGTTCATAAATGTCAACGCCATTGAGTACCGGGATGATCACGGTATTTTTATGTACTTTCGGTTTAAGCTTTTTGCATGCGTCCTCAAGGTCATAACTTTTGACGCAAAGGATACACAGATCGGGGTCAGGGAGTTCCGCCAGATCCGCCGTCGCAAGAACGGGACGCGTAAGGATCGTTTCGTTTTGCGCTTCAAGTGTGAGGCCGTTTTTATTGATCGCTTCACCGTGTGCACCGCGCGCAATGAAATACGTTTTTATATTTTTATTCTTACCGGTGGCCTGAAGGATCCGGCTTCCGATAAAGCCGCCGATGCCTCCGACGCCGAAGATGTAAATGGTCTTTACGTTCATGACAACGCCATCTGAATGTATGAGTGCAATTCTAACTTAGCCTTATCGTCTACTTCAAGTAATGGAAGACGTGGAGCACCTCCAAAATAATTGACCAGTTCCATCGCCGCTTTCAGCCCGGCAACGCCGTATTGCGACGTGACCGCTTTTGCGATAGGATTGAGGTTGAACTGGATCTGTCTTGCCGGCTCGATCTTCCCGGTCTGATAGAACTGAAAGAGACGTACACAGGCTTCCGGTACGACGTTCGCGACAGCCAGAATGCCTCCTGCAGCGCCAAGGCTCAGCGCAGGCAACAATACCGGCGCGCTCCCTACAAATACCGCGAAATCCTTCGGAGTAAAAGCGACAAGATCGGCGAAAAGGCTCATATCCCCCGAACTGTCTTTCATTCCGATGATATTAGGATGTTCCGCCAAACGCGCAACCGTGTTGAATTGCAGGCTCACGCCTGTGAATTGCGGAACGCTGTAAAGGAGGATCGGTATTTTAGCCGCATCGGCAACTCGAGTATAGTGTTGATATAAGGCTTCCTGCGTAACGGCCGATTTAAAAAAAGAAGGCGTGATAACCAATGCGCAATCCGCGCCGCAATCCGAAACGATCTGCATAAAGCGGATCGTTTCCCGCGTCGATTCCGCTCCGGCGCCCACCATCATGATCTTATCTTTTGGGATAACCGATCTCGCCGCCTCGACAATTTGTCTTTTTTCACTTTCGTTAAGCATGACGGTTTCGCCGTTCGAACCAAGGATCAGATACCCGGAAAGGCCGGTTTTATTCCATTTTGTGATATTCCCTTTCAATTTATCCGGCGCGATCTGATCGTCGATGAATGGCGTGGGAACCGGCGGCAGAATTCCTTTTAAATTCATAAATTTTCTCCAGAATTTTCGCTTGCGCTACAATCAATTCCAACAAAACTTAACCAAATCCGTTCCAAAATGTCAATTGATTATTGGGCTTTAGAAATTTAGTACATAAAAAAACCCGCACGGAAAATTCCGTACGGGTGGCATTGCTAATGATATCGAATAGTCTTTATCTGCCGCGCCGCGCGCCCGACCATTTCCGCCTTCCGGCTTTGAGTGAACCGTACGAACGAATATTACCCACTACGCCTTTAGCCACTTCATCCTGATGTTTGCCTGGACCGATATGGCTCAGCGGGAACGGATGATCTTCAATGACCGGTATGGATTTGGCGATCAGTCTGTTAATGGCCCTGAGGTTCGCCTTTTCTTCTTCGTCGCAGAACGAAAGAGCGATACCTGTAAGGCCGGCTCTGCCCGTTCGTCCGATCCGGTGAACGTAAGTTTCCGCAACATCGGGCAATTCGTAATTGATCACATGCGACAAATTGTCTACGTCAATTCCGCGCGCGGCGATATCGGTTGCCACAAGCACTCTTAGTTTCTTCAATTTGAAACTATTCAATGCCCGCTGGCGCGCATTTTGTGATTTATTTCCGTGAATGGCTTCGGCATTAACGCCGGCACGTATCAGGTCTTTTGTAACCCTGTCGGCCCCGTGTTTGGTGCGTGTGAATACCAGCGCCGACTCGATCTTATGATCTTTCAGTAAATGGATCAGCAGATCGCGTTTGTTGGATTTGCCAACGAAATATACGGATTGTTTGATCGCTTCAACGGTTGACGACACCGGCGTGACTGCGACTTTGACCGGGTCGGTCAGGATCGTGTTAGCCAATCTCTGGATCTCAGTCGGCATCGTTGCAGAGAAGAACAGCGTTTGCCGCTTTACCGGCAATTTCGCTACGATCTTCTTTACGTCGACGATGAATCCCATGTCAAGCATACGGTCGGCCTCATCCAGCACAAATATTTCTACGTGCTGTAGATGAATGAACCGTTGATGCATCAGGTCCAGTAAACGGCCGGGTGTAGCGATCAGGATGTCAACGCCGGCGCGCAGCGCATTGGTCTGCGCATGCTGTGACACGCCGCCGAATACGACAGTGTGACGCAGGCCGGCATGTTTTCCGTAGGCCGAAAAGCTTTCGCCGATCTGTACGGCCAGTTCACGTGTCGGCGTAAGGATCAAAGACCGGATCGTTTTATGCCCTTTGTCTGCATGCGGCTCTTTCTGAAGCAATTGCAGGATGGGAAGCGCAAAAGCGGCCGTTTTACCGGTTCCCGTCTGTGCGCATCCGAGCAGGTCTTTTCTTTCGAGGATGATCGGAATGGCCTGTTCCTGTATCGGCGTAGGCGTCGTATATCCCTCGGTATGCAAAGCCTTTAAAAGCGGCTCTATGATGTTAAGTTTTTTAAATGCCATTAATTAGTTTTCTTTCTTTATGAACAGCCGGCTAAAACTTCTTTGTGGTTGTTTGATCAGCGTTCGTGTGAATTACGATTCCTTTTCTTAATTATTCAAAGCGACATCTAGGATATGACAAAGCCGTACATCGGAAGGTTCGATATATAAGCAGTATCCGTGATATGGTTCTGAATCAAAACGAAAAGGTCTCTGTAACTGGTGAGTACCCTTGCAGAACGCAGGGCTTCAAAAAGGTTTGAAGAAACTGGAGCGAAAAGGAACTCTTTATATTTATTATGAGGTCATAATAGATCATTACTCTAACAATAGCAAGCTTTATTAATTATTTCTTGCTTACAACGCAACGATCAGATCCGTCAGTTTCTGAGAGCAGCGAGCGCCATTTCAACCGAATCAAAAGACGCGAACACCTGATCCAAATGCGTCATTCCGATCAGTTCATGCGCTTTGCCGTGAACGTTGGCTAAGACCAGATCACCGCCTGCACGTCTTGCTGTTGTCATGCTTGCGATCAATATACCCAAGCCGGCGCTGTTAAGCCATTCGAGCGATTTAAGATCGACGATCACATGGAGGATACCGGAAGTTGTCAATTGTTTAACCCGCTCATGCACTTTAGGTGTATCCGGGTCCCCCATCAGTTTGCCTTCGATGGCAATGACGGCTGTTTTGTTCTCTATTCGCTCAAATATTTTCATTCTCTCACCTCAAATCTATGACTGACGATCAGACCGTTATCTTTTTTCCTTTTGCCTCCGTAAAGACCCAGATCCATGCGCCGGTCAAAAAGGCAAATAATGCGCTCCAATCGCCATATTTATCATACCGGTCGGAACAGGACGGGAACAATTGATATACTCGAACCAAGTTAACGAACACAATCGAATTTGTCAACGCCCCGGCATTCTCAGCTGGGCCGCTTTGATGCACACTCTTATTCCTCTATTGACAAAACAATCGTAATTACGTTATATTTAATAAATTGAGTAGTCATGCGCTTCTGTTCTATATAGAAATTCAGCTGAAGATGAATCAACAGCAATGGTTTATGCATATCCGGGCCGTACTGCTTTTAATCCCATTTCTCTCCTCCTCACTGTCTGCACAAGAAAGCGGGTTATCTTTATCAAGATATTTCACTGCGAATCATTACGGTGCGCATAACCAGAATTGGGCAGTTTCCCAGGATTCTACCGGCGTTATGTTTTTCGGAAATACCAGCGGGATCCTGCGATTTGACGGGAGCGAATGGCAAATGTTCCCCACGCCTAAAGGCGGCATTATCCGTTCCCTCTCTCAAGGCTATGCACGCAAAATGTATGCTGGCGCTTATGCCGAATTTGGGTATCTCAAGGGCGATGAACTCGGAAGGCTCCGCTGGATTTCATTGTCGGATTCTCTTCCAAAATCGGTACGTGAATTTTCGGATGTATGGAAAATTCATGTCACACCGCGTGGCATTTTCTTTACAAGTCCTCAGTATATTTTCCTCTTCAGTCACAACGATCGATTCATCGCTTCCTGGAAACCGGCGCAACGGTTCCGTTTCTCATACTGGCTTCGCAATCGATTCATCGTGCAGGATGAACAGACCGGATTACGTGAAATCACCGGTGACAGCCTTATCTTCATAGCCGGCAGTTCCGCCCTGGCGGATACGCGGATCTATGCCGCGTTGCCTCATGGTGACAGTTCCATATTAATACAAACACGTTCTAGCGGAACCTGGCTTTGGGAAAAAGATCAATTCAAAAAAATCCTGTGGGAAGCGGGACCTTATCTTGAAGAACAGCAGGTATACGGAGGTATTCTGACCTCCTGGGGACAATATCTCTTTACAACCCTTCGCAACGGTATTGTAGTAACAGAACAGGATGGCCGTATTGTTCGAATTTACAATAAGGATTCAGGTTTACCGGACAACACGGTATACGATATCTTTACCGACCGTACCGAAGGTATCTGGCTCGCATTGAACCGCGGCATATTGCGTACCGACCTTTTTGCGCCATTCACCTATTGGAATGAGTCTATGGGCATTGAAGGCGCCATTTTCACCGTCACACGCAACGCTTCGACGCTTTACATCGGAACCAGTACCGGCGTTTTTAAATTGGAAAAAAATGATAACGTCAAACCTTGGATATTCAAAAAATTGAACGAACCGCAAGGACAGTGTTGGAGCCTTCTGTCCCACGATGGGACCCTGTTATGCGCCATGGGTTCTGGAATCTTCGAGATCACGGATGGTCAAACGCGACGCATCACGGATGCATATGCGACCGTATTGTCACAATCCAGAGCGGACCCGTCGACCATCCATGTAGGCCTTTCCAACGGTTATGGCCGTCTTCGCCGCACGCCCGCCGGGTATCAGTTCGAAAGAATTGAATTAAAGCTGAACGAGGAGATCCGATATATTGCCGAGGACACAGATAACGGCATATGGCTTGCCGGCGGTTTTGACGGCTTTCAGCGAATTCTGAATGACGGCACGGTTCGCGAATATCACCCCAATCTCCAGACCCGCTCGCGCCGCAACCGGGTATTCTCTACCTCAAATGGCCTTCTGTTTGATTCGGATCGCGGGCTTCTTAAGTTTAACTCTACAAAGGACAGTTTTGAAAACGATACGGTGATTGCACCTCTTTTACCTGACGAAGGAAAATTCGTTTTACGCATGAGAGAAGATTCCGTTGGTCATCTGTGGATAAACCTGTCTAACACAGGGAATTTCGATCAGGTGGGGAAAATACACTATACGAAAGATACCGGATATTCGCGCTTCCTCAATCTCCGGCGTATTTCACAGTTTGGTGATATCTCAACCATTTGGACTGAAGGAAGGAAAATATGGTTTGGCGGATATGATGGGCTGTTGCAGTACAAAAGTTCATCGATAGTCTCAATGTCTGAAACCCGCACCATACAATCTTATCCTGACGTTATACTGACCGTTCGATTGAAGAATGATTCATTACTATATGTCGGACAAGGCGAATGTACCCAACTACTAGAATTAGATTATGCGATGAACGAAGTTCACTTTACTTTTGCCGATCCAGGCAATCTCAGCCTGACATCCCATGAATTCAAGTTCAGACTCAACGGATTTGACACGGAATGGATCCGAAGCGGAGAATTCAAAAAAACATATACTTTTCTTACAGAAGGACATTACACGTTTGAGGTCACTTCCACCGAACCCCATTATGATACGCGGGCCACAACCTTTTCATTCGTTATCAAGCCGCCGTGGTATCGCAGGTGGTGGGCCTTTGTTTTTTATGCGCTATTCGGTTTAACGTTAGGTTTTTTCATCATCCGTGTTCGGAGCCTGTACCTTGAAAATGAGCGCCGCAGACTGCAAAAACTTGTTGAACAGCAAACAACAGAACTCCGAATTGCCAATTCGGAATTACAAAACAGCCAGGTTCGCCTTGAGAGAACGATCGATATCGTTCAGGCTATTAATTCAGAACTGGATCTGGACAAACTTTTGAATTCGATATTTGAAATGGTTCAGCCTTTACTGTACATGCAGTCCGGATCGGTCCTTCTGCGTGATACCGCGTCCGGCCAATTTAGATTTCATGCGGCATTCGGCATTCCTATGACCGAACTCAGGCATATCGAATTAACAGAAGAAGAGGTCATGCGTCGTTACGTCGCAGGGGGAGAACCCGTTGCTGAAGATATGTATTTTATCCGAGGACTGATCGCGCGGCAAGGCACCGAAAAATTTAAGAACCTTGGCGCGGTCGATTCCTTATTTGTGATCCGCCTGATGGAAGACAAAGGACTGGCCGGTTTTCTCTTCTTTGATGATGTGCAGGAAGTCACCGCCCGAAATCTTCTTTTGCTTACAGGACTGAAGGAACACATCCGTATCGCACTGACCAAAGCACGTTTACTGAACGAACTCAAGATGCTTAACGAAAAGAAGAATGAATACCTTGGGATCGTTGCTCACGATCTGCGGAATCCGTTGACAACCATTGTTGGCTACACGGACCTGTTGATCGAGGATTTTCGTAAAGGCAAGATCAACGCGGACGGAGGGATCGAAGATCTGTCTAAGATCGCGGGAGTAAGCCGGCACATGAATCGCTTTATCACAGAACTACTCGATATTTCCTCTATTGAGTCAGGCAAAGTCCGGATGGAACTACGTTCGTGTGATCTGAAAATGATCGTCGGTGAATGCGAATATCTGCATCGCCGCTCCGCACAGAACAAAAATATCGAGCTGATCGTGGACTACGGAACCGTACTGCCGCCTATCAATGTTGATACGTCAAAAATTTCCTCGGTCATTGATAATCTTCTTTCCAATGCAATCAAATATTCTTATCCGGGAGGAAAGGTTAAAGTACATTTCGAGATACTTTCGAATGAAGTTGTCACGCACGTACAGGATACTGGACAGGGATTGAGTGCAGAGGATCTCAAGAAAGTGTTCACATCATTTAAACGACTAAGTTCTAAACCGACCGGCGGCGAGCCCAGTACCGGTCTTGGTCTGGCTATTGTAAAAAAGATCGTTGAATTACATCACGGCCGTGTTTGGGTGGAAAGTATACATGGCAAAGGCTCAACGTTTAGCTTCTCCTTGCCGGTAACACCACAGGCAAAGTCATAAGACCATTATCTCTTGAATATCAGACTGCAACAGGTCAATGCACCTTCCGCTTTTGCAAGTTCTGAAGCGTCTACGATCTTTAGTTCAATTCCTGCTTCTTCAAGCTTTTTCCGCGTCTTCGGAAAAGACGCCGGATAAATAACCAGACTGTTAACCCACAAAGCGTTCGCCGCATAGGGTTCCGACGGATCGATTTCGATCAACTTCATTCCAGCAAAAATAGCCGGGTCGACCCACTTTTTATTAATTAGAAGTGTATCGTCAGCAACTTGCGTTATTGCCGACTTGAGATGCAGACAGCCTGTTACTTGAACTTCAACGACCTCATAACCGTAAGCTTTAAGGATATTTCCTAATTGTTTAGCACCTTCCTTATTGCTGCGTAGGGACAAACCTACGTATAAGATTTTATGTATGCGCAATACATCTCCGCCGTCCAGCGTACCGGGATCGACAATATGGAATAATTTGCGAAACGCCCTCAACGCGTTTGCGACCTTTGCCGTTTCCGCTTTTCGCGAATCGGCGCCGGGCCTCAAAATCACAGCCAGCTCATCCAATACGACCGCCGTGTCCTCCACAAACACCGAGTCCGGCAAGCCGGGTTCCTCGGGAAGGCTCATAACGTTACATCCGGTTTCCTCCAGACATTTTTCATAAGCCGCATGTTGAATACGTGCCTGCATAATATCAATAGCCTGCCGATCCAGATGCGTCAATTCGCAATGGGCTATAGACCTGCTTACTTTTCTTGTAACTGCAATGAGAGGCGGTTGCGTCATTTCTAATTAATATTTTTCAACTCTATAATTTTTTTGGCGATTCAAGTCTTCCTCAAGGCTTACTGCGGTATTAAATGATATGCTTCTAAATCGTTTATCTTTCCCAGATTTTGGACGGCCCTTTGCAATTGAATGTTAAACCATCCGGATTCAAGACCATTCTTCTCGGCAGTTCGTCTAAGCCAATCTTCTTCATGCGTATGCAGACGATCATGATCACAAAAACCTACCGTAAAACCGTCACGTATAAATTTTTCGGCCAAGGCTTGATTCTGAAAAACAGGCGGCTCATCTTCAATGTACTTGTTATCGAGAATCTCATGGATTGCGTGCTCACAGAACTCCCGATCAAACCCAAGGGCTTTACCGATTTGCAGCAACATCTTATTCTCAGGCTCTGTGATAGTTTGGTCTTTACGGATCAGGAGGAGTAATCCTCTGAAATAATTACTTCGATCCATCAGTGATATGTTCATCTTACCTCATGGGTTAATCTTTTTATTTTCCGGAAACACAGAGCGCAGCTTTTCGCATCATCAATTTAACGACCGCCGAAGTGCCAAATCCAAAATTGATCAAGACAACAATACGATCTTACGAGCGTTCAAATATCCAATTCCCGGTGATGATCCTTTAGCCACCGTTCTGCCATTTTGTACTCCGGCATCAGTGATGATACCTCATTCCAGAAATGTACGGAATGATTTCGAATTTTAATATGGGCTAATTCATGGATAATTACATAATCTACCACCAATTCCGGCGCCATGATAAGCCTCCAGTTGAAATTCAGATTGCCGGACGGTCCGCACGAACCCCAACGGCGCCTGGCCCTGCTGATCTTCATACTTTTGTATTCTATCCCCGATAAACGTGAAAGGTCTCTTACCCGCTCTTCAATATGCCTCAACGCTTCTGACTTATACCAACCGATCAGCTTTTTTTTTATCTCCGGCACTTCACCTGCCGGGATGTATAATTTGTTTCCTTCAAGAAATACTTTTTTATGTTCGTTTACGAACTCTAAACGGTGCCATTCGCCTAAAAAGAGAATCTCTGATCCTTGAGTGTACTCCGTTCTCTTTTTACTGACCAGTTGCTCACGCACCACCGCCTGTTTACTGATGATCCAATGCCGCTTATCGTGAATAACCTGCCGTAATTCATGGGTTGTAACAAAGTGAGGCGCACGGACGATCAGCGTTGCGTCCGCCGCTATCTGAAGTCCAACACTCCTCCGATTTGACCGTATCAGTTTATCGATCTTGATCTCATTCATCCCAATTATTCGTATTATAGTTCCGACTATTCCATCAAAGTTTGTTAAACCGTGCCGTTCAGGTTTTTATTTAAAAAGATAAAAAATGATACCCAGTTTATCAGAAGGATGTTCTAGTCTTTCCGGCATTTATTTCTTTAACAAATTTAATCACTCCCTCCATATATGTCTTTTGATCATCCCACATTGACATGTGGCTTCCGTTGGGGCAAAATAGATAACTGCCATACTTAACCTGTGTGGACATCCATTTCATATGTTCGGGATCCATGGTGTCAAACTCCGATCCAATCACCAGCGTTGGAACCGTTATTTTCGGAAGGTCAGCCTTACGGTCCCAATTCTCAAGCTTCCCCGAAATGCCGAACTCGCTTGGCCCCTGCATCATGACATATATCTGCTGGTTAATATGTTTGAATCCCCGGTTTACCGGATCGGGCCACTCGGCCGCAGGGATCCGGCAGATATGCTTCGTGTAGAAATGTTCCGTAAGAAGATCCATATACCTGGGGTTTTGAAAGTCACCCTTTGCTTCCAATGTCTTGATCTCCGCCAAAACTTTAGGATCCATTTGTTTGGACAAAACATTTTCAGCGTATCGGTCATAATCAGGACAACTCGACATCATATTTGAAATAATCAACGCTTTCAGGTTATCCTGATATTTCAAAGCATATTCCGTCGCAAGAATGCCGCCCCATGAATGCCCGAGAAGATAAAAATTATTTCTGTTGAGTCCGAGGGCCTTGCGGACTTGTTCCACTTCTTCAACAAATCGTTCCACATTCCAAAGGCTGGTGTCTGAAGGCTGATCGGCATAAGCAGAACCCAATTGATCATAATAAATGAATTCGATCCCTTCGGCCGGAAAAAAACTCTCGAAACATTCAAAATATTCATGCGTCGCCGCCGGACCGCCGTGAAGGAGCAATACGCGTATTGACGGATTATTGCCCAACTGCTTCGTCCAGACATTGAATTTTCCTTTCGGCGTTTCAATTGGGATCATGCGGATTCCGCCTGAACGAACGCCCTTTTCATCACTTTTAAAATAATCGGCGTGGTTATTCTGTTCAGATATCTTCCCGCACGAAAAGACCAATGCACAAAAAAATATCAACTTCGCCACAAGTGGTTTCATTTTCTCTCCTGTTTAAGAACAAGCGGGTTGTATGTCAGCATTATTGTTCACCATACAATGCCGCTGCGCGTTTGGCCATCTCTTTCGGGGTAAGATCCTCAACATGCGTTGCAATAAACCACGTGTAGCCGAACGGATCCTCAAGCCGGCCCGAGCGATCTCCGTAGAACTGCAATTCTACCGGTTTTATCATCGTTCCACCGGCGGCAACCGCTTTGGCCATCATGGCATCCGAATCTTTAACATATATCATGAATTGAACGGTCGTTTTTCCAAGGGATTTTGGGCTAACATTTCCCCATTCCGGAGATTCATCGGCGAGCATAAAATGCGAATCGCCTATCTTGATCTCGGTATGCATGATCTTGCCGTTAGCATCGCTCATCCGCCCCGGTCTTTCTTTGGCGCCGAACGCCTTCGAGTAGAACTCAACCGCGGCCTTTCCGTCATTTACGGACAGATACGGCGTTAACGTGTGATAGGCAGCGGGAACAAACGAAACACGTTTGGTCTTTTTGGCCGTTTTTTTCTTAATGGATTTCTTTCCAGCGGTTTTTTCTGTCTTCTTTGCCATGAAAGTTACCTCCTGTTAAATTAAAAAGGGTTTTGTAAAAGCTTAAATTCACTTCAATAATTGAATCGGGCTTATGAAATTCACCGCAAGATATTATCGCATCGTATGATCGGATTGGCGCTCAAATATTCAAAAAAGAATGCTGGGAATCAAGAACGATCCAAGGACTTAATGATCCAGGGTTTCTGCCTCTTGATTAATCCGCTTGAATGCTTTAACATACTAAAATTAAAAGGCTGTTATGTTAAGAACATCATATTTTATCCTTATTGTTAATACGTTATTGACCTTTTTTAATATGGATAAGCTCAATTCTCAATCGATGCGTGGCCTTGTTTTTTTTCCTGCGCCCACAAAGATCCCAGTCTTCTCTGCCGACCCAACGGCACATCGGATGAAGATCGGAAATATACCGGGATCAAAAGATATGCGCGCCTCGTTAGGAGGTATTATCCCGGTCGTAGAAACACAAGACAGTAAACTTCGATTGTCCACTGCGGCCTCGGTGCAGTTTGGTATACACCCCTCAGGCCAAGCGGAGATCGTGTCATTGGAATTCTATTTGGATTATATCATTCTCGATTACTCTTTGGCGCAATATGTTTATTTAAGGACCCTTCTGGGTCATACCAGCCATCATCTCAGCGACA
>CAZHUW010000063.1:5097-16095 GCA_964535295.1 uncultured Bacteroidota bacterium | reverse complement strand
CGGCATTGAGTCGTTTTTGCCTGATGCTTCCTGTGCTTCGGATATTGGACTTTTGGCCTATCAGCGGATCGAAGATCTTTACGATAAATTCTCAGCCTTACTCAACGACAATTCTACTGCAGCTGCTCAGCGGCGGCACGTTCTCCGTGACGTCGAAAGGATCGGCAGACTAATAAGAATATCCGGCCGGCAAAAAATTAATGTCGATGCGATGCGGCAGCAACTATTTCGATCGGACGAAGAGTTGCGCGCAAAATGCACCCAACGAAATGTGATCCGCCCTGAAGACGGCGGCTTCGAATTATACCCGTTCATCGGGTGGAAAGCCGCCAATCTCGGTGAGATAGGAAAAATTGCCGGATATGATTGGGTGCCGCCATGGTTTGCCGTTGCCGATTGTGCTTTTCAGCAAATACTGGATTCGCCCGTTAACTCGATTCTCAAAAAAGGAACTGAAACTCCTGCCGGCTCAGATACGTTGCGGGAAGCCATCGACCGTATTTTAAGCCAGCCGAAAGAGGACGCATTCCAAAAATCAACGCATATCCGCAATCTTTGGGATGCGGTCATCCTTCCGCAGGCTCTGACCGAAGATGTGTTAAATGCATATCGGATCATTACGGCGACGGGGAATTTACATAATGAAGGAAACGAATCGTTCGTTGCGATCCGTTCGTCCTCCCGGGAAGAAGATGCCGAGATCGCTGCGCGCGCCGGGGAGTTTGAAACGTTCCTTTTTATTCGCGGTGAAGATGCCGTCCTGGATTTTCTCAAAAGAACATGGAGCGGTCTTTGGAGTGAACGCGCGATTCATAACCGAACCGTTCTTGGCAGCACAGCCGCAACGGGCGGAGGTGTGATTGTTCAGAGAATGGTTGATTCCAGAATATCCGGCGTTCTGCAAACGGTTAATGTCGGCCGTAATCAAATGAACGAATTGGTCATCAATGCGGGCCTCGGATTGGGTGAAGGAATTGTCTCCGGTACGGTGGCCGCCGACCAGATCGTTGTATCGAAAGGACAAGACCCTCAAAAAGAGCATTTGCGCTTTACATATGTCACCGCAGACAAGAAAGAATATGTTATTTTCAATAAACGGGCCGGCCTCGGCACGATCCGATGCGAAGCCCCTTATCACAAACGCCTTCGCCCCGCATTGGAATATGTGGAACTGTGTGAATTGGTAGCCAAAGCACTGGCGCTGGAATCGGTTTACGGTTATCCGCTTGATATCGAATTCGGGATAGAAGGGACCAGGATATGGATCCTGCAGGCGCGTCCCGTTCCGATTTTCCTTACTGCCTTGCAGGAGACCATTCACAGATATCCTCTAACCGTGCCGCCAACCGGGATCATTCCCATTAAAGGAGAAAATTATGATCAAGCGTGATGAATCGTTGGAATACCATACGTCGGGACGGCCCGGCAAGATCGAATTACGCGCAACTAAACGCTGCCTGACGCCGCGTGAAATGAGGCTGGCTTATATCCCGGGCGCCTGCTTCCCATCGCTGGAGATCATGGAGAATCCCGCCAATATTTTCCGATACACCATGCGCGGGAACCTGATCGGCGTCATCACCAACGGAACAGCCGTTCCGGGGCTCGGCGACGTTGGCGCTCTAGCGGCAAAACCGATGCAGGAAGGTGCCGCCATGCTGCTGAAGCGGCTCGCGGACATTGATGTGTTCGATCTTGAACTCGACACACGGGATACCGATCGTTTCGTTGAAACGGTAAAAATGCTCGAACCCACGTTCGGCGGGATCAATCTCAAAGACATCAAAGCGCCCGAAGGGCTGGAAATGTACGAACGTCTTCAGAAAATATTGAAGATCCCGGTGTATCACGAAAATCTCTACAGTTCCGCCGTCGTGGCGGCGGCGGCACTGATCAATGCGCTGGATCTGGTGGAAAAAAAATTAAATGAGATCCGCATCATTATCTCCGGCGCAGGAACCGTGGGCATCGGATGCGCCAGGCTTTTTTTGCGTATGGGCGTGCGGCCGGAAAATCTCTTGATCTACGATGTGAACGGATTACTCCATCCGGACCGGGCCGATCTGTTCGATTGTCAGCGCGGATTTGCCCAAAAACACGAAGCTGCGAGTTTATCGGCAGGTGTAAAGGGCGCGGACGTACTGGTAGGCGCGTCGATCGGCGGCATTTTCACGCAGGAAATGTTGCGCGCGATGAATCGTTTCCCGATCGTGCTTGCTTTAGCTACGCCGGAACCTGAAATTTCGTACCGCGATGCTAAAGGCAGCCGGCAGGATATTATTGTGGGAACGAGCAGCGGCGTCTTCCCGAATACGTTGACCGACCTTTTGAGTTTCCCGTACATTTTCCGCGGCGCGCTCGATGTGCAGGCCAGGAGCATCTCGGAAGATATGATGCTGGCAGCCGCACGCGCTTTGGCAAAACTGGCGCGTGAGGAAGTTGTGGAAGAAGTGGAACAGGCTTACGGCAACGAACATTTCAGTTTCGGGCCTGAATATCTTCTGCCGAAACCCATCGACCCGCGAATTCTTGTCTGGGAGTCGGCCGCCGTTGCACAGCAAGCCATAACCGAGAAACTCGCCGGTCATCTTATTGATAACAAAGCGTATCAGGAAAGCCTGGCTGTACGTTTGGGGACCGGGCGTGAAATCCTGCGCGGTCTGATGCTGCGGGCACGTCAGGAAAAGTACAAAGTGGTTTTTTCTGAAGGCAGCAATGAAACCATCCTTCGTGCGACCGGAATTCTTTTGGAAGAAGGCATTGCAACTCCGATATTGTTGGGTCGTGAAGAAGAGATACGAAAGACCATGGACCGGTTGGGCCTCGATATGCGCGGCGTGTCAATCGTCGATCCGGCGCGGAGTCCCCGTTTTGATGCGTATGTGGACGAGTATTTCCGGATGCGCCGCCGCCACGGCGTAATACGGCCGGCAGCTCATTACCGGCTGCGGCATCGCGATTATTTTGCTGCAATGATGGTACATGCGGGCGATGCCGATATGATGATCGGCGGCCTTTCGACGCATTACGTCGAAACTCTCCGGACGATCGTTGAGGTCATCGGCCCGGCCAAAGGCATCCGCCGGATCTCCAGCCATCATTTGGTACTGCTTCCCAAAGATGCGGTCGTCCTCGCCGATTGCGTGGTGAATATAGATCCGACGGCAGATGAACTTGCCGAAACCGCTTTGCTGGCGGCAAGAACCGCAAGATCGCTGGGCATCGATCCGCGTGTGGCCATGTTGTCGTTCTCAAATTTCGGCAGCGTCAATCATCCGCTGGCAAAAAAAGTACATCTGGCCACTGAAATAGCAAAAGAAAAACATCCTGAACTGGTTCTCGACGGAGAAATGCAGCTTCTTACCGCGCGTCAGGATTCCGTAAGGCAGGATTATTTTCCTTTTTCAGAATTGAGAAAAGACGCCAACGTGCTTATTTTCCCCGACCTGCAATCGGGCAACCTTACCATGCAGGCGTTGCAGTGTATGAGCGATGCCAATGCGATCGGCCCGCTGCTGATGGGAACGCGTCTGCCCGCGCATATTCTCCAGTACGGATCGACCGCGGAGACCGTCGTCAATGTGACGGCCATTGCGGTAGTAGAAGCGGCGGAATTAAGAGACGCGGGATATTATTCGTCTTAACGAATTTATTTTCGAATTGTCGGTTAGCAAAATCGTCGTTGAATATGGACTGCGCATGACTTATTTTAGAACAAACATCATCAACATGAAAAGTACAGAATTTCCATGCGCATACTGAAACATCTCTTTGAAAAAAATAAAGCGTGGGCAAGTAAGATCACATCCAACGATCCTGATTTCTTTGACAAACTTTCCCACCAGCAATCCCCGGAATATTTGTGGATCGGATGTTCCGACAGCCGCGTGCCGGCAAACGAGATCGTCGGGCTCTTGCCCGGAGAACTTTTTGTTCATAGGAATGTTGCCAATATCATCGTTCACACAGATTTTAATTGCCTTTCCGTGGTCGAATACGCCGTGGAAGTCCTTCATGTTAAGAATATCATTGTATGCGGACACTATGGCTGCGGAGGTGTGCAGGCTTCTTTAAAGGACAACCAATTAAGCATCAGCGATAACTGGCTGCGCCACGTTCGTGAGATCGCACAGAAATATGAAGGGGATCTCCATAAGCTGAATGATGAAACAAAACGGCTGGACCGATTGTGTGAACTCAACGTGATCGAACAGGTCTATAACGTCTGTAATACGACCATTGTCCAAAAAGCATGGAGCCGTAATCAACCCCTCGCGGTTCACGGATGGATCTACGGTCTGAAGAACGGGCTTCTTAAAGATCTGAATGTTTGTACGGCCAATGCCGAAGAAATGCGGTCCTATTTCGAAAAAAGGTAACTTCTATCACCTCTACAGTTATTTCAAATACATTAGTTTTCGTGTAATTCGGTAATTATTCGTCTCCATGCTATAGAAGTAAATACCACTAGAAAATCCATTCATATCCAGGAATACTCTATTTTCTCCGGCTTCAAATTCTTCATTCGCTATTGTTCTAACCCGTTGTCCCAGTATGTTGTACAAATCCAATTTTACGCGATTCGGTTCAGGCAGGTAAAATAGTATGGTAGTCTCCTGATTGAACGGATTCGGATAGTTCTGCTTAAGAAGGTAGGTGTTGACAACTTGCGGAGAAACTTGTTGCGCTCGGCGAATCGTGAATTGGTCTGCTATTATATATGCTCTGGAAATGAATTGAAACGTAATACTATCTGGGTCTGCCACAACAAGCATAGCCCCATAATCACTGTTATACCGTGCTTTAGATTCAGGTATGGGGCTGCCAAATGCGTAAATACTTTTTCCGCCAAGACCGTTAACAAAATAGTCAAGACTGTCTTTCATAAGACGTTCATACGTATGGTCGTGTCCAGCCAAGACAGCGGATGCACCCCAACTTTTGAAAGGCCATTGAAGTACCGGGGTTGATCCATGCACAGAACTGGAAGAAAATGGAGGATGATGCATGTATACGATCTTCCACGTGGACGAGGATGAAGCCATAGATAATTTTAACCATTGGGCTTGAACGGATGAACTATCAATACCGTCGGGTTCGTGCGGATCACTGTCGATCACAAAGAAATGGACCGGACCACGAACGAAATCATAGTAGCGTTCGTTTCCGGGAAGAGTGAAATAAGTCAAGTAAGGCAATGCCCCGGCAGTAGCCCAATCATGATTGCCAAGACTGGGAAAAAACCTATTGATAGTGTCGCCAAGCCCGTAGCTTCCAAGATATGGAGAAATATATTGGTAATAATATTGACCGATATTTTGATCAATAGTACTGGCGGCCCCGATGTCATAATTATTGTCTCCTGTTGTGATTATGAAATCCGGGCTCATGACTTTCACAAGATTTGACACATCTTCTGCAGGCTGTCCCACCTGACCAAAATCACCAATGACAGCAAATCGGACTGAGGACGTTATTTGAGCATAAATGTCAATTGCAGACACGACATACATTATTAAAAAAAACAACGACAGTGATCGAAACATATCGAATTTGTTTTTATTACCAATTAAGTTATTTCATTCTTTTATACAAAAAAGCGCTGTCTTTCAACACACTTTCTTTTTCGCCGGTGTTCAGTGCAAACCTTGCTCCGCTCCAAATGGCGGCGCTGCCGTATTCCCCTTTTTTATTGATGGCGTAAAACGTCACATTGAATCTGGGTTTTTTATCGTCGGTCAATAGGCGCGCTTCCTTGGTATGATCAACGATCCTCTGACAGGCCATCAGACAAGCCTGCTCGGGTGATTTTCCTTGACGCATATATTCGACGATCATGACGCTGCTGCAGTTAAGCAAATTAGCCTCGCCGCGCCCGGTGGATCCCGCGGCGCCAACTTCATTGTCCACATACAATCCGGCTCCAAGTATTGGCGAATCCCCTACTCTGCCCGGGATCTTGTACGCAAGCCCGCTGGTCGTTGTCACGCCGGAGATATTGCCCATGGCATCCACCGCATTGCAATTTATCGTGCCCGTCAGGCGAATATAATTTTTCAAACTTTCTCCGATATCTTTGTCGTCAAGTTTATGTTCCGGCAGCCAATCATCCTCTTTACTCAGGTTTTCTTTCCATTTGAGCCATTCTTTTCGGGCTTCGTCGGTCAATAAGTTCTCCTCCTTGAAACCGTGCGCTTTAGCAAAACGTAATGCGCCTTCACCGACCATCAAAACGTGATCCGTTCTTTCCATGATAACTTTGGCCACTTTGGACGGATTCTTGATATTCTGTAAAGAAGCTACTCCGGCGCCGCGGCACGAAGGGCCGTGCATCACGCAGGAGTCCAGCTCAACAACCCCTTCTTCATTGGGCAGCCCGCCGTATCCTACACTCATATCGTTCGGGTCGTCTTCCACAATATTGACTCCCGTGATGCATGCGTCAAGCGCATCGGCGCCACTGAGAATCATTTCCATCGCTTTAGCAGTTGCTGCAAGTCCGTTGGCGCTTGAAATGACAGCGGGCTTCCCCTTCATTTGTCTCAAAGGGCTTTCAAAAAGCGATATTTTCGGTGAAACGACAAGCCCTGCTCCTGCAACGAGTGAGTTCTTTAGAAATTCACGGCGTTTTGTTTTCATAAGAACCTCCGTCTTTGTAACGAATGATGATCAATCATTATTACGGTTGATCCTGATTTGATTTCCATCTTTAAAATAAAAAAACTCGTATTCTATATTATTCATTAATCATTATTCATTGCTCATTATGTATTCATTCCGGTTTTTTCCATCCGATCGTGATCAGTTTGTTAGTGGAATCTATCTTAACCGTTGCGCGGTAATTTTCCATTGGTGTTTGCCATAACGTACATGGATATTTGGCGGAACTTCCCATTGAAAATTGAAGAAGCTCGGCATATCGGTTAAGATGCGCTTCCTCGGTCCCGCCTTCGCTGTAATCGGTAAGCCGGTAAAATACCTGGTAGTAAAAATTCTTCAAGTCCACATAACCCAAGCTATCGGCACGGCTGTACAGACAAGGAAAGAGACTGGTTCGAATAAACTTTTTTTGTTTAGAGTTGAGCCCATCGGTATCAAAACGAAGGATGAGGTACCGGCGCGGACTTTTCAAATCCTTGTCAAGGGATACATGCCAGTCTTTATAAGATTCCCTGAGCATTTCGGTAAAAATGTTTTTCAGGTTTAGCAATATCTCTTCATCCGTTGATCCGATCCTCAATGTACGAAACGAATATCCGTAAACAACATTGGTGCTGCGATGGAGGCTTTTGAAATAAAGCTGAATATCCGTGCCGCCATAATGCCCGCCAAGCCCGTTATCACCGGCAATGACAACATCGATCCGGAAGTAGCGGTCGCCGCCATAGGTGAAGATGGGCTCTGCTAATCCGCGCCAGTTATTATAATCCTTTTTTTTCCAGCTGGCACGGCGAAGATGCAATGCGGTTAAAACTTCTTTAAGCGCAGACTGAACATTTTCATTGAGAAACTTGAGCGCTTCCTCTGTGATATCCAGATCGTCCGGCTTGTTTTGATATCCCGATACGAATCCATTGACGAGGTTCACATCCCAGGGAGCCTGCCGGCTAAATTTTCCCTTGACCTCAACATAAGCCCGTACCGTATCCGCTCCATCGAATAACGGCTCACTCTGTCCAAAAATCCACACCGTGTCCTTTCCATCAAATAACACCTCGCCCTGAGCAAATACCTGATCACGCAGACTTGAAGTCGAAATGAAAATGGAAATGAAACCGATTATGATTTTGTTCGTAACAAATCCTGCCACTTTATTGTTTATTAGAATCAGGTGGTGATTAAACCTTTGTGAACAAAATTAGTCTAATCTTTTACAAAAAACAAATAACTAAATAAGATCATGAAAGGTATTTATATGAAACCCTTCACTTTGATGAAAACAGCCGCGTTCCTTCTACTAATGAGTTCAACAGCCTTTACTCAGGATAAAGACATCACGATCATAACTGACGATGGAGATGACGACGATCTTGAATTCTTTGCTTTTATGCCGGAAATACCCATACCTCCCGATTTGGGCGATATGGGCATGGACATAGGACAGGCTTTCGGGTGGCACCATGGAATCGGTATGGACCAAGGGGGTATGCCTGAAGAACTCAACCTCACAAAGGAACAAACCGACAAGATTAAGAAGATCCGAAGTGCGGCTAAAAAACAGAACATTCCTCTGAAAAGCGACATCGAACTGAAAGAGATCGAACTTAGGGACCTTATGGACAACGATAACCCTGATAAAGCCGCGGTTGCCGCCAAGATCAAAGAAATAGATGCGCTGCGTACTCAGATAAAGATAAACAGGATGAATGCCCGTATTGACTGCCATAATATATTGACCAAAGAACAAAAAGAGAAAATGGAACAATGGCGCGGACAACATCGAATGATGTTCTTTGACGGCGGCAAAAAGAAGATGAAATTCAAACGCGAAATGCGCGGAGAATAAAGAATCCTCCTTCGAAAAAGGCAAAGCCGTAACGCTTTGCCTTTTTTTGTTTATAAACCGTCTTGATTTTAAGACGTGTCTTTTCTATTTTATTCCAGCAATTCTTTGAACTCCATCACATTCATGACATCACAAGATTTTTATCAGCTATTGCTTTTAGCGTCCATCCCGGGCATCGGTCACGCCAAGATCCGTACGCTGGTCAACAAATTCGGGTCCGCAGAAAAAGTAATGGCTGCGCCGCTGCATCAACTGATCGCGACCGAAGGTTTTGATCAGAAGACCGCTGAGAAGGTCCTTGACCCAACTCAGCGAGACGCCGATTTTGTTGATGACCAGTTAAAACAAATGGACGAATACGACGTACGTCCCGTGACCATTTGGGATGAGGATTACCCGGAAAACCTTAAGAATATTTTCGATCCGCCCGCTTTTTTATTTGTGCGCGGCACATTAGGGGAATCGGACCGCTATTCCGTGGCTATCGTCGGAACGCGTGATTGTACACCGTACGGAAAATGGATGACGGAAACCTTAGCGCAGGAATTGGCGCTCCGCGGAATTACCGTGGTCAGCGGCCTCGCGCGCGGAATCGATACCGTTGCCCACAAAGCCGCATTGCAAAATGGCGGACGGACTTTGGCCATTTTGGGGTCCGGAGTGGACCGGATCTATCCTGCGGAAAATTTCAAGCTTGCTATGCAAATAACCGAACACGGCGCCTTGATCTCCGATTACCCGATGCGCACCGGGCCCGATGCGGTCAATTTTCCAGGACGCAACCGGATCATCAGCGGGATCTCTCTCGGATCCGTGATCGTCGAAGCGGGCGAAAAAAGCGGTGCGTTGATCACCTCCGAATATGCTCTGGAGCAGAATCGCGAGGTATTCGCAGTTCCGGGAAACGTCAATGTTCCTCAATCGCGCGGGCCGCACAAGCTCATCCGAAACGGCGCGAAATTGGTCGAATCCGTGGACGATATCCTGATCGAACTCGAGCATAAACTTCAGCCGCTCACCAAGCCCGCGAAAAAGGAAAAATTCCTGCAACTTAATTTTCATGAACAGTCGGTGTATGACTGTATCGCCACCGATCCGCGTCACATCGACCAGATATCAAAAACAGCTAATTTAAGTGTCAGCGAAACGTTATCGCATTTGCTCAGCCTGGAACTGATGGGCGCCGTTAAACAACTTTCCGGAAAACATTTTATTAAAATCTGATTAGGGGACGACGTGGCAAAAAAAGTACTGGTCGTAGATGATGAGAATACCGTAAGAAGTCTTCTGAAGATCTATCTATCCAAAGCGGGTTATGAACTTGATTTCGCCGAGGACGGAATTCAGGCGATGGACAAGATCAAGTCATTCGATCCGGATATTGTGATCCTCGATACCAATATGCCGGGGAAAAACGGTATCGAAGTTTGCTCGGAGACCAAAGCCATCAATCCGGCAAAACCAAAGATTATTTTTCATACCGGTTCTCTCGAAGAATATAAAGCCAAAGCCGAAGCCGCCGGCGCAGACGCCACGTTCGCCAAAACCGGTATGGGCGGCCTTGGTAAATTGGTAGAACTGATCAATACGCTCTGATCGATTTTTGACAATAAAAAAGCCCGCCGTGATCATTCAGGGCGGGCTTTTTTGTTTATTCGAAATCGTTAGTCTTTCTTCGGGAAGTATCTTGAATAGACCGCATCCGTAAAGGCAATCGCTTCTTTCTGATACGGATTGACCTCCAGCGCATAAAATGTATCATCGATCAGGTTATTCGCATCTTTCCAATTCGTCGCCGCATTCAAATTGGCCAGTAACTGGAAGAATTCTTTGTCTTTTTTCTTGAATAATTTCTTAATGTATACTTTTTTGTCTTTGTCCTCGATCAGTTTGTTGAGATCTTCGAGCACTTCCGCCTGGCCCATTTGACGCGCTAAGTGTTCGGCGAGTTGAGCCGCCGTATCGGCGCCGGCGACGGGCTTTGCGGCAGCGACAGGCTTGACTTCCGCTTTCACTTCCGGCGGCGGCATCTGCGCCGGCAATACAATATCTTCTTCTTCCTCTTCTTCAAAGAAAGAACTTACGTCGGCGGCCTGATCCTCTTCCTTGACATCTTCGATCTGGGAAACAAGGTTGGACAGGTTCTTCGTCGAGACCACTTCTTTTTTCTCTTCGTATTTCGTGACCTCGACCGGTTTCGGAGCTTCTTTTACAACCTTCGGTTCGATATCGCCGGTTTCGAGGAATGACTTGAACATGCCCGGTAACTGAGAAACTGAGATATTGTTTTTGCCCTTCGACTGGGCGTTTTTGATAGCATTGACAAAGTCAGGTAATCCACGGTCCTGATAAGCGTTGATCAGAATCTCCGAATCCAAAATATCAGATTGCTGATCACGCCCAAGATTGAGGAAGCCGACGATCACTTGGGCCATATTGACGGCCGCGCCGCTCTTATCCTGCGACAGAGCCATTTCGTCCAGCTGTTGGAT
>CAZHUW010000063.1:0-4997 GCA_964535295.1 uncultured Bacteroidota bacterium | reverse complement strand
AGCAGCTCGTATAACTCGTCAAATTTTTTCTTGATCTCCGGCAAATCATAATTAAAACGTCCCGATGACAGGAACATCGAGGACTCTTCGCGGATCCATTTTTCGGATTCACGGTCAAAGTAATTTTTTATAAAACTCGGAATATCGCGTTTCTTGATGTCTTGTAAGGACACGCGCTCATCTCTTCCAATGATTTTCTTATCGAGATTCAGCGTAATGCCGTCTATTTCCGTAATGACCATGACATGCTCCTTCTAAATGGGCTATTAGTTTCTTCTATATTTAATAAAAATTATAAAGCGATTTCCATTCCTTCTTTTGCGCCGATCACTTCCGTCGGGCATCCCTTTTCCTGTAATATTTTTTTTACGGCATCCACGATCGTATCCACGTAAGCATCATTGTGTCCGGGATCGTGATGATAAATGGCCAGACGTTTGACCTGCGCTTTCCACGCGATCTCCGCAACGTAATCGTAGGGCGAATGGCCCCAGCCCACCTTGGTTTTGTATTCCTCCGGAGTGTACTGGCAATCATGCACGAGAAGATCCGTACCTTTGGAAAAATTGATAATGCGGTGGTTGTTATTGCCTTTGTATTTCATCCCTTCGAATTCAGGACTGTCGGATTCCTGTATCGGATAAGGTTCGTTATCGCTGACGTAGACCACGGATTTTCCGTTATATTCGACACGGTAGCCAAGCGCAAATCCGGGATGATTGAGATACAACGTATCCACGCGTGCGCCGGAGATCTTGAATTTGCCTTCATAAAGCCTCTTAAATCCGATCGACGCGGGCATGTCACCTAGTTCGACCGGAAAGTAAGCGCTTTTCATTTGATCGGTGATGATCTGATCCAGTTTTACGTCGGCCTCTTCACATCCGCAGATCACAAATTTATTTCCAGGTATGAATGCGGGAACAAAAAACGGAAATCCTTGAATATGATCCCAGTGCGTATGACTGAGAAGTATGATCGCCTCCACGGGTTTCTTGCCGCGTTTCATCAGATCGTTGCCAAGAACGCGAATACCCGAACCCGCGTCAAAAATGATCATGTTGTGTTCGTCGAGTGTCAATTCGCCGCAGGATGTATTCCCGCCATAGCCGACGGTTTCCGGCCCGGGTGTCGGGATCGATCCGCGCACCCCCCAAAATTTATATTTCATATTAAATCCTCAATGAATGGTTACGACTGGGGCATTCCGAGAACCTGATGAATGGTGTCGATCAGTTTATTGGATTCGATCACTTTCGACACATAGGCATCCGCGCCCAGTTTCAAAGCCTTTTTACGATCCACGTCAAATATTTTAGCAGAATAAACGATGATCTTGATGTGCTTCAGATCTTCAGCATCCTTGACACTCTTGCAAATGGTGAATCCGTCTACTTTCGGCATCATGATATCCAGCAGAAGCAGGTCCGGTTTCGTTTTACGAATCAACCCCATCGCATCCGAACTGTCGTCGCTGGGTACGACTTCGAATTTCCCTATCTGGCTCAAAACTTTCGTCGTAATGCTAAGGAAATCGTCGTCGTCGTCGAAGATCAGGATTTTCTTTTTCATAAATCTTCATTTTCCATTTGGTCTATGATGCGCAGTTTGCGATACGTTTCGGCATATTGAATATAACGCTGAGCCGATTGCTCGATAGCGATAATCTCATCCTCCCTCAGCGTTCGGATCGGTTTTGCAGGAACACCGGCCATAAGCGTTTTTTCCGGCACTTCACTTTCTTCCTTTACCACTGCACCGGCTGCGATCAATGAGTACCGGCCAATGACCGCGCCGTCCAGCACCTTGGCGCCCATACCGATCAACACATGATCCTTGATCGTGCATCCGTGTAATATAGCGCCGTGTCCGACTGTCACATCATGCCCGATCACTGTTGAATTTTTTTTAAAGGTCACGTGAATAATTGCGCCATCCTGAATATTGGTCCTGCGCCCGATACGGATGAAATTAACGTCACCCCGCAGGACGGCGTTGAACCAAATACTGCAATCTTCGCCCAATTCCACATCGCCAACGATCTTTGCTCCGGGAGCTACAAAAACGGAAGCGGGGATTTTCGGTGTTTTTGAGAGGAACTGCTCGATCATTGAAAGACTGATTTTGGGGTGAAATTATGCTTTGCAATATAGGGAGGCGTTTAACGAATTTCAAGTGAAAAAACATCCGCTCAAAGCCGCGTTTGTATATAAATCTTGCTAAAAAAACTAAATTATCCTATTGTTTATTATAAGGTATTTTCTCGGCCAACCTCTCATAACATGAACACGACGACCTCAAATATTTGCCTCTTTTGTAATAGTCCGGCCGGTTATGTATTCGTACACGGCCATTACCAATGTATAGCATGTAAGAACGTTCTGATCAAATGTTGCGAGGGAGAAACATGCCAGCATGCGGAACCTAAGTCCGTCCGATCATCCGGACAAAAATCACCCAAATAGATCTCTAGCTATTTATTAACGGAGAAAGATATGAGATTTTTTTTGATGAACATTCTTCTGATCACAGGGTTTCTTAACGGTCGGGTCGAAGCTCAGACAACCCCGTTTATCAACGAATCCGAGATCGACATGCTGGCTAATGAACTCAGCGGCGACCGGGCTTTCGAACATATCCGCTGGCTCACACATTGGCACCGTGATTCCGGTACAGAGGGTTATTTTAAAGCGGCCGACTATGTAATACAAGCCGCGAAGGAAGCCGGTTTAACGGATGTCAAATTTATCGAGCAGCCGATGGAGGGCGCCAATTACACTGCCAAGTCAGCCGAATTATGGATGACCGAGCCGGTTGAAGTTAAGCTGGCCGATATCGGCGATCACGCCGTTTATCTGGCCGACGGGAGTCACGATGCCGACGTGACCGCGGAATTGATCTGGATCGGCGATGCGTCAAAAGAAGCATTGAAGGAGGTTGACGTCAAAGGAAAGATCGTGCTGACGGACGGCAATATTTATGCAGCCGTCTACAATGCCGTTTGGGATAAAGGCGCGATCGGCATTGTCTGTTATGCGGCATCGGAGGACCGGTCACCCATGGATTTTCCCGATCAGATCGCATGGACACGTATTCCCATGAACGCGCCCGAAGGAAAAAGCGGGACATTCGCATTTTCTTTGCCGCCGCGTAAAGGGGATATTCTGAAACGGATATTGATGTCATCAGATCCTCAGGATTGGTTTGCCACCGGAAAAAAAACGGGGGCGGGCAAGGTGGTACTCAAGGCCAAAGTCGATACCGAGATCGGCAAAGCGCCCGGTCGAACAGGGTTTGTCGAAGGCTGGATTCGCGGGAGCAAATATCACGACCAGCAGATCGTTCTGACCGCACATTTGCAGGAAGAACAAGGTTCCGCCAATGACGACGGTTCCGGCTGCGCGAATCTGCTGGAACTCGCGCGCACGTTCAACAAACTCATCGCCGAAGGAAAAATGCAGCGCCCGCTGCGCGACCTTCGTTTTTGGTGGACGGACGAGATTTATTCCGAGTACCGTTATTTCATGGATCATCCGGAAACGCCAAAACAACTGCTGGCCAATCTGCATCAGGACATGACGGGCGCTAAATTTTCTTTGGGCAGCCGGACGCAGCATCTGATCTTTGCGCCGCAATCGCGTATGTCGTATCTCGACGCCGTATTTGAAAGCGTAGGGACATACGTCATTCACACCAATAATCCCTATCTTGCAGCCAGCCGGATCGGCGACGGAGCCCGGCCGCATACGCGTGCGATCTATTCCACACGCGGTTCCCGCGAGGGCTACCGGGCGGAATTCGTTCCGTATTTCGGCTCGTCCGACAACATGACCTTCGTCGAAGGCGCGGTCGGTGTGCCGGCGGTGGCACTGATCAATTGGGATGATACGTATATCCATTCCTCCGACGACGACCTTTGGCAGATCGATCAGACGCAGTTGAAGCGGAATAACTTTATCATCGCATCGATGGCGCTTTTTCTCGGCTCGGCAGACCGTCGGGACGTAACGATCATCGCAGCCGAAACGTATGCGCAGGGACAAAAAAGGCTCGTCAATGATCTCCAGGTTGCGTTGGACGTGCTCCGCGACACCAAAGCGGACAGAGATTCTTTATGGAAGGACGCTGCGATGCTGACCGAACAGGGCGTTCAGCGGGAAGTGCGCGCGCTCAATTCCATCCGAGTATTTTGTGAAACCGATCAAGCGGCGCTGCAGACGGTTGATAATTTGCTGGGGCGTGCTTCAGCAAGGGAGTTTGAATTAATGAACGACCTTCGGGCCTATTATCAACAGGTGACGGGCGTTAAACCAAAAACAATCGGGTTGACCGCCGAGGAATTGACCGCATCGAAAAAAATTCCGGTGAATGCTTCGCCGCTGGAAAATTATTTTAATAACCGCGGTAAGGTGAAATTCAAGACCTCTTTGCACCCTATCATGAAGTCAGAAGTATACAATTTTGTTGACGGGAAACGCAGTTACTACGATATTTACAAAGCGGTCAAAGCCGAGGCGTTGTCAAGCGGGACCTGGTATTACGGCACGGTTTCGCTAAAGGACGTGACGGGATTGCTTGATGCGGCAGTGGAAAACAAAACGTTGTTACTAAAATAATACAAGGAGATTCATTATGATGGATAAACTCATGCGCCGGTTATTACCGCAGGTCATTGGTTTTTTCATAATGGCTTTGGGCTGGTATGTCAGCATCGTAAATGTGGGGCTTGATAAATTCACAGCGCCATCGATCTTCACGAAATCGTCGATGGTTGGTTTTCTTTTGATTCTGATCGGCGCTTATTTGCCTCAGATATGGATCGCGATACTAAACAAATTTAATAAGTGATCACTCGGCTTTACGGCTTATGATCAAGGCTGCAATAAAACACAGCCACGCGAGCGTCGTGAACGCTTGAGGAAAAAGAAATGTATACATGTAAAGGGGTATGAGGTAGATAGTCCAATAGACCGTATTCCATCTGGTGATCCTCTTTA
>CAZHUW010000062.1:0-16275 GCA_964535295.1 uncultured Bacteroidota bacterium | reverse complement strand
TAAACCGGGGGTCATAGGCCTCAGTGAAAATATCGAGGTAATCAGTATCGTTGATCGTTTTCTTGAACATGCGCGGATCTTCTATTTCCAGAATATCGATCAGCCGGAATATTTCCTTGCAAGTTCGGATTGGATGCCTCGGAATCTTGATCAGCGTATTGAGGTGTTATTCCCGATCAAAGAAGGCAAATATCAACAATACCTGTGGAATATCCTGCAGATACAGTTGTCGGACAATATGAAAGCGCGGAAATTCGTTCCTGAAGGAACGACCGTAAGGGTCAAGAACGAAAAGAAAAAGATACGATCTCAGGTAGCCCTATATGAAATACACGGAAAGACCGTTTAATCACCACCGATTGTAATATCGGAGATTTTCAATGTTGGGCAGGCGAAAACTCCTCTGAATTTCAGGTCGTTTCCCACCGATTGAATATTCATGAGCATATCCTTCATATTAGATGCGACGACCACTTCATGGATTGGATAAGTTAATTCCCCGTTTTCAATCCAAATTCCGGCGGCCCCGAAAGAGAAAGTGCCTGTCACCGGATCAAACCCAAATCCCATTAATTTTGTAACCCATAAGCCTCCTTTGGTCTCTCGGATCATCCTATCCGGTGAGGTATTTCCATTTTCAATAAAAAAATTATTAGGCCCGATGGTAACCTCGGAATCATAAGTCCGGTGCGCATGACCTGTTGATTTTCTTCCGGCTCTTTGAGCTGCCTTGGAATCATAAAGAAAATTTCTTAATACGCCATCCTCGACAACGGGCGTCTTCGTTGTCGCAATCCCTTCGCCATCAAACGGCCGTGACCCCAATCTACCCTTGCGAAGACCGTCGTCCGTAATATTGACAAATTCTGGAGCGATCTTTTTGCCAAGATCATTTCTTAAAAATGAAAGTCCGCGATTGACACGGTCTCCCTCTACGAGCGAAAAAAGTGACGAAACGAACGTGATACCGCTGACCGGATCCAGAATTATGTCGGCTTTCGTCGTTTTTATCTTTTTTGCATTCAACAAATGAACGGCCCGATATACCGCCTGTTCAGCAACACGATCGACTGAGTCGAGCCGGTCAAAAAACCGGTCAAAGCTCTGCCAAGTGCCTCCGTTCCGGATGCCGCGATCTTGCGCGACCGGTGACACATAAAGGCCGGCCACGGTTGACGCATAAGAACCTGAGCTGTGATTTGAATTATAATAGCAGATCGTGGAATTGTTGGAAGTAAACCCTGCGCCGTCGGTATGTATAATGCGGGAATCAAGGGCTAATGTTTTTCTTTCGAGGGATTGCGCCAGTTCGATCTTCCGGTCTGTCCCGATCACATCAAGTCCCGGATCGTACAAACTAAGATCGGGTGGGCCCTGCATAACAGGTTCCGGCAAAACGTTATACTCATCCGGATCGGATAATTTGGCTAACAACAAAGCTGCATCTATGAGCGAATCAATCGCAGTTTCAGACAGGTCGGCGGAGTAAGTTAATCCGGTCCGCTTACCGACAAATATCCTTAATCCGATGCCTTTGAAAAAAGAACTTTTAAGATTTTCAATGGAGCCGTTCCGGACCTCGACGGAGAATTCATTGCCGAACTGAAGATAGGCCTCCGCTTGGTCCGCACCTCGCTTTAGGCTGCGCTTAACGGCCGATTCGGCCAGAGATTGATAGTCGATTTTCAAGCCGTGAGATTTTCTAAAATACGAAGATAATTTTGATATCGGTCTTCCGATATTTCGCCTTCCTTGACCGCTTCGATGATCCTGCAGCCGGGTTCGTCCATATGACTACACTCGAGCGAAGCACATTGGGAGTTATAATTCCTGAAATCTCTGAAATATTTTTTCAGATCCTTTTGAATAATTCCTCCTATTTCATATTCTCTGACACCCGGAGTATCTATCAGATATCCGCCGGCTTCCAGTTTCACACAGGTTATTCTCTGAGTTTCAGCATAGTCTTCGCTTGCCGCATCAAAATCCTCCGGTTCTGACACAACCGTATTTCTTTGCGTTTCCGTCATAGATTTGAATAAGGCGGTCTTACCCACACCAGCATGGCCAGTTAGAACCGTTGTTTTATTTTTGAGCATCACACGCAAATCCTGCAAAGCGGAAGACAGAACCGAGGAAGTATATATAATGCGATACCCCATGCGTTTATAAATTTCCATTTGTTCTAGAAAAAGATTGTCCTCCGCAAGATCGATCTTGGTGCAGCAAATGATAGGCTTAAATCCCCTTTTCTCGCATACCGTCAGATGGGCATCAAGCCAGTCGGTCCTTAAAACCGGTTCTTTCACTGATACCACTAACAAAACCTGATTCACATTCGCCGCCTGAACGATTTCCTTTCCCTTACCGGATGGGGAAGCAAGATAATTTTGTCGCGGCTCATATTTGTCGATCAATCCTCTGTCGTCTGCGCGCAACGTGATGCGAACACGGTCGCCGATATAAATCGGGCCCTGACGCAGGATGGATTCCTGAGCAAAACACCGGTAATCCTTATTCTCCGCAGTGACAATATATTCTTTGTTATCAATGGATGAAACAAACCCGCTCAGTGCCCTGATTTTGAACGTGGCCTGGGGTTTTACCTGTGATTGGCCGGTTCTGACATTCTGCTGGCCTTTACCGCCGGTGTCTTGAGGTTTCTTGTGCTTTTGTTCAGGAGCGTTAGATGACTTCTTCTCGGGCCCTTTGAATTTATCTTTTCTGAACTTCTTATTCTCCTTTAAACGATCACGGCTATTGTTAGTACTCGCCGGCGGACTTTGTGCGGCTTTTGACTGAACTTTTTCCACAACAGTTTTCGGTTGCTCGGATTTCTTTGGCTGGGCTGAATTCTGAGATATTTTTAGTTTATCATTCAGTTCATCGAGATATTTTTGCGCCCAATTGTTATCGGACATGGATACTCCTCATTTCAATTTTTCAAACTCGGCAAACAGCCGGTCGTACGTTTCAGAAATATACTCCGGCATCACTTTGACATCTCCGATGACCGGCATGAAATTGGTATCACCGTTCCACCTCGGCACAATATGCATATGTACGTGATCATCGATGCCGGCGCCAGCAGTGCGGCCCAGATTGACGCCTAAATTAAATCCTTCGGGTTTCATACATTCGCGAAGGGCGGTGATGCTTTTTTGAGTGGTCTGCATAAAATCCAGAAGGGTTTCGGGAGGCAGAGTATTCAGGTCCGGTGCGTGCTGGAACGGAACCACCATCAAATGGCCATTATTATACGGATACAAATTCATCATCACAAAATTGTGCGATGATCGGAAAAGGATCAGATTATCCTTGTCGGTATCATCCTGCGGCTTATAGCAGAAAATACAACCTTCCCCTTCGCTTTTATCCGCCGCTTTGATGTAACGCATGCGCCAGGGCGCCCATAATTGTGTCGGCACAGTTATCTCCGTCAATTAGTTAAAGAAATCTTGTTTTGGATCGTTCCACATACCCTTGTTTTTGATCAATTCGATCAGCCGCTGGTCGGCCTCGCTCATGTCGATATTGCGCTCCACCAGTTCTTTACCGACGTAGAGATTGATCTTGCCGACGCCGGACCCAACGTATCCAAAATCTGCATCTGCCATCTCACCGGGCCCGTTAACGATACAGCCCATAATAGCGATCTTCACACCTTTGAGATGCGCGGTCTTGGACTTGATTCGTGCCGTTACCTCCTGGAGGTCGAATAAAGTGCGCCCGCATGACGGACAAGAGATAAATTCCGTTTTTGAAATTCGCAGCCGAGCTGCCTGTAAAATATTGTAATTCAATCGGACCAGACTCTCCGCATCCATCCCGGAATCGTTAATACATATCACATCGCCAATGCCGTCACAGAGGAGTGAACCCAACTGAATAGCCGAACCGAACAGTGTATGGGAATCTGTCTGTCCCGAATAATCCAATGCGATCGGGGAATTTAAATTCGCCGCCTGAAGCTTCGCAGTCAAAATACGATTGGCATGAACCATGTCACTACAGGCAACTGAGACAGAACAGTTCGCGAAATCAAGATCATTGCAAAGCCTCATAAATCCCACTGCCTTTTCCGCCATAATCTCCGGTTCTCCGTCTGTAACCGTGACATGCAGCGATTTCTTGTTGTATGTCTTCAACAATGATACGATATCGATAAGGTCATTCTTCTCGTCTTTACCCGGTGTATAGTTCAAAATATCACAGTGAGGAAGAACCAACTTCGCTAAGGACGGATTACACAATACGCGTGCGGACACCGCGACTGGAATTTGTTCTTTTCGGATCCGTTCAAAGAGACGCTGAAATGAACTGATCTTATGTGTATCGTGAATATTACAACGAACTATCTCGGCTTTGGCCGTTTCATTAGGCCCTGCTTTACACATTTTCCGAATGGCCTGATAGGCGTTTTCATGATCGGAGATATCGGCTTGTAAGGGAATTTCAACACGAACGTGGTGAACTCCGCCAAAATTAAAGGGAGGCAGTTCGACAGTTTGCGACCATCGCCGGTTATATTGAAAAGGGTCTCGCGTTTCTGCTATACCTGAGAGAACGGCTGCCGTTGTCGATGGCAAGGTTATGTACGAATTATACTTGGTTGCAATTGTCCGAGCTGCCGGGATCTCATTGACTGAATCTTCAGTCAGCGAAACACGGATGGTATCGCCAATGCCGTCTTCAAGAAGCGCCCCTATTCCGATCGCTGATTTGATACGCCCGTCTTCACCGTCCCCGGCCTCTGTTACACCCAGATGGAATGGATAATCCATCCCGAGTTCGTGCATCCGAGCAGAAAGCAACCGATATGCGGCTATCATCACCTGCACATTGGATGACTTCATGGAAAGCACGATATTCTTGTAATCAAATTTTTCGCAAATCTTGACAAACTCCAACGCCGATTCTACCATACCCAACGGCGTATCCCCGTAACGATTCATGATCCGGTCAGATAATGAGCCGTGATTCGTTCCTATACGCATAGCCACGCCGTATTTTTTACACTTTAAAACCAGAGGACTGAATGCCTTTTCGATACGCTCAAGTTCCATCTCGTATTCGCTATTCGAATAGTCCAAAATGGCAAATTTTTTCTTGTCCGCGTAATTTCCCGGATTAATACGCACTTTCTCAACGAACTCGGCTGCTTTCATAGCGGCGTTGGGCGTAAAATGAATATCAGCCACCAGCGGGACTCTGATATTTTGTTTCCGTAAAGCGTCACGGATGTTTTTCAGGTTTTCAGCATCGTTGATCGAAGGCGCCGTAATCCGCACGACTTCACATCCCGCGTCGTACAACTCGATCACTTGTTTGACCGTGCTTACCGTATCCATCGTGTCCGTAGTGGTCATAGATTGGATACGGATCGGGTTTGTTCCGCCGATCCCGATATCTCCGACCATAACTTCCCGCGTCCGGCGGCGGCTATAGGAAAACACTTGCTCGCAGTATTTGAACTTACGGTGAGAATGAACAATAAGGGGGTTGGGAACTATTACTTCCATACCGTCGTTTGAATCGCTTGCTTAGTTATGGTAAATTCCGATGCGGAGAATCCCGTTCTCAATTCGTTTAATGACTTTCTCCAGATTCTCCTTTTCTTCATTTTCCGGAACGGTAAGGGCTAGAATACACGGCTCGCACTTGGCTTCTTTGTCTATCACTCTCTTGGCATACACGTTCAATCGCCCCTGCCCGATAATAATCGGCCGGATCATGGGATCGCTTTCGTAGTTTTGTGCAACGGCAACATTCATCGCCTGAATCACATTGCGCAGAGAGTCACCGTCCAGGACCCTTGAACCCACGGTTATTTTAGGTTTTCGCTCTACGTTATATATACCCGCCGCCGCATAATTATTTGTGTTGATATGATACATCATGAGCATTAGCAATCCGTCTGCATCCTGTTCCGCCCGTTGTTTTCGCCGATCAAAAAACTGGCGTATCACTTCAATCTGCCCTTTGAGTTTATTTCCTGCGCATATGGGATGCGAGACGAAACAGGATCGGCCTCGGCAGGTATCGAGCGGTTCGCCGCACAGCTGGCTTCGCCAATAATCAGTAGTAGGCATCATTCTTTTTATGATCACCTCACGTGACAGACTATTTCCCTGTTCATCCTTGCCTATGTAAAGCGCCGCATCCCATAGAAATTCCTGAATATCGGACAATTCATATGTATTGGCCTTTTCAATGATCTGATCAAAAGCTTCTTTGTTATACACATTCTTAATCAGGTCAACTTTAAATTCACGGCTTAGATTTTCCTGAGGCATAACCCCACCTTTCTGATCTAGTTCTATTGTAGCCCGGAGTTTTCCGACTTGGATTCACGTGTCATCAGGTCATAAACAGCCGCTTCCGGCGATTTACCTTCAAACACCACCAGATAAACTTGCTCAATAATGGGCATTTCGATACCGTGTTTTTTAGACAAAGCGTATGCCGCTTTCGCGGTCTTGACGCCTTCTGCAATCATCTTCATGGACGATAAGATCTCGTCCAATTTTTTTCCTTGGCCAAGTTGAATCCCCACACTCCGATTTCGACTGAGATCCCCAGTACATGTCAATACGAGGTCACCCATACCGGATAAACCAAGAAACGTCATCTCCTTAGCACCCATTTTTTTTCCAAGCCTGAGAATTTCCGCCACACCCCGTGTGATCAATGCAGCACGCGTATTGTGTCCGTAACCGAGTCCGTCACTGATGCCTGCAGCAATGGCAATGACGTTCTTGAGGGCGCTTGCCAGTTCCGAGCCAACAATATCGTCCGAAGTGTATACACGAAACCGCTCATTGGCAAATATCGTTTGGCAATACTTAGCCGTAGCCTGATTCTTTGACGCAACGGTAACTGCCGTTGGCAAGCCCATAGCGACTTCTCTTGCAAAACTGGGTCCGGATAAGAACGCGAGCTGATTATGATTTGAAGGCGGTAATATTTCAAGGAGCAATTCCGACATCGTCAGCAATGTCTCATTTTCTATACCTTTGGTGCAATTCAAAATGATCGTATTGTCATCGGCGTACTGAATGGCCTCTTTCATGACCTGGCGGGTCGCATGAGAAGGATTCACCTGCAGCACGAGTTTCTTGCCAGCGACCGTTTCCTTTAGAGAACTTGTTGCCACTATATTTTCCGGTATAGGTATTCCGGGCATATACGTAGTGTTTTCGTGCTGTGAATTAACAACTTCGACTACATTTTTTTCATAAGCCCAGAGGGAGACCGGGTGTCCATTTTTGGCCAGATGGATGGCCATAGCAGTACCAAAACTTCCAGCACCGATAACACCTATATTTATTTTTGACATGTATCATCCTACTGTAATAATAAGGTTTTAAATATAGATATTAAAAAAATTTTTAGCAAGTAAATATAAACCAATTTGGGATATTTGAACTTGGAACAAAGGAAAATTTTCTTTTAACTATAAGCAGGAACTAATTTCACTTGAATTTTAGGGCAAAGCTAACTATGTTGGGCACCAGAAAGGAGTAATGCGCATGAGAATCTTTCTTGAAACGGGTTCCGGTTTCTCCGGTGGCCGTGATGCCTATGGGCTTGAAATTGTGGGTTCCGTCGACAGTGAATCAATTGTCAAAGGATGTATCGAATGTCTGTCGTCACAGAAAGAAATTAAAGATAAAAAAATAGAGGTTTTTCAAACCAAAAATGCACTTGCAAATCTCGAGGAAATAACAGAACACGATATCCTCATATCCATGCATGTCAATCTGTACCGTGATATGGCCGGAGAGGGGCTTCGAGGCTTTTACCGCAGTTCACGTAAACATAATTCAGAAAAATGCAAAGCATTGGCCATCACCGTCACTAAGGGTTTACACGACCATATTGATTTATATTATCACGGCGTCTATAACGAAAACCGAATTCACTTTGACCAATTGGAGTCTGTTATTCAGACAAAGGGATTAGCCGCATTAGTTGAGATTGGACTGGCAGATAATAATAAGGATCAGGTGAATAGTCCCATGTTTGCAAAAAATGTCGGGGAAGGCATTTGCAAAGGAATCGTCAGGCATTTAAGTGCATTACATTAATCTCTCATCAAATTTTGCCGACCAAATTCTGACGCTTTTTGTACAGTATTCTAAGACCCTTTGAGGGTGTTCATTTGCCAATTTTTTTATTAAAAAACACCTTGACAAAGTATGTCCAATTTCTTATTTTATTTAACATTAAGAAAAAAAATTGTTTTTTGATTTACTCCCCTCAATATTTGAGGAGCAGTTCATTATACTCTAAAAACTCCCTCACATCTTGAGATATTTAATAATCGGAGGAATTATGGTTGCGGCACAGTTACGAAAGTTTTCATTAGGTTGCTTTTTCCTTTTCTTATTGAGCGCCGGTTTCTTATCACCGGTCACGGCGCAGATAGGCAACGGATTAGGCACGGGTAAATACGGTACATTTAATACGTATTCGGCATTTGCAATGGAACAAGGATTCCTCAGTATGTCAAATCAGGGGAGACTCTACGTTACAGCCGGACAAAGCGGGTTTAGCACTATAAAAAACGTAAACTTGACGCATGCTTCAAATAACTTCACTTTTGCTTATGGTTTTTTGGAAAATTTTGACGCCCTAATCTCTATCGGTACTTATCAGGATCTGAATATTAGATCCGTTCGTAGTAAACTGGCTACTACACCCGGCGATTTATTTATTACCATTCGCGGTGGATCTTTCGAAGCATTTGATGGAAAAGTTGGATTAGGAGTCGCATTATCATCACGTATTCCAACCGGTGGACAGAACAACATTCCCTTTGAAGTTTATAAAAGCCGCAAGGCGGAATTCGGACTTTTGGGTCTTGCATCCATATACGGCAATCCTTATTACAAAGATCAATCTTATATCCTTAATCTAAATCTCGGCCTTTGGTACCATAACGATAATGGAACCAGCGTCAGTCCTGTCTCCGGAGGAGGTGCCACCTATGAGAGCGATGTCAATTCTGCTGCTCTACAATACGGATTTGGTTTTCTTTACCCCATAAGTAAAGTACAACTAACCTTTGACGCCTATGGATTGGCTTATGTCTCCAAACCAATAGAGACCGTATACAGCCGCGAATCATTTTTGTATGTGACTCCGGGATTAAGATATAATCTGCGTTCCTGGATCAATATCGGCACTTATGTCGATATTCTCATGGCTGGCAAAACTGATAATACAAAATACGATGATTCCTTTGTTCCGAAACCAGGAAGACCAGCCGGCGCAACAAGCAACAAAGGCGCATCGAATTATAACACGTGGAGGTTCGGTTTTAATTTAGGGTTTAATATCTTGCCTGTAGGCTTTTCCTCTGCACCGACCGAACAGCGCCGGAAGAAATTACTTGACCGACTTGTTGAAGAGGAACGTGGTGCACAGAAAGCGTCCCATCAGCTCGAAAAACTGAAATCGGTTCGTCTCAATGCTGAAAAGGAGTTAGAAAAAATCAAACTGGAACTGGAAGGCGAAGGCGGGCAATAACAACTGCCTGACGCTTGAAGCCGGATGAAAAAAATTGAGGCGATAATTCGCCCTTTCAAGTTAGATGACGTTAAAGAGGCTCTGCTTCAGGCCGGCGTCAAAGGCATGACTATCACGGAAGTTCGAGGATTTGGCCGTCAAAAGGGACACTCGGAATTATATCGAGGCAACGAATACCGGATTGAATTTCTGCCGAAGATCAAGATCGAAGTCGTTGTAGAAAATTCAAAGCTAGACCACATTATAGATATCATTTTGGATTCCGCTAAGACCGATCAGATCGGCGACGGGAAAATATTTGTAAGCTCTCTTGAAGACGTTATACGTATAAGAACAGGAGAATCGGGTGAAGAAGCGATTTGACTTTTCTATTCGCCGTAGAAAAGGTCGATCCAAACATAGTACCGGCTCTAAAATCATCTTATAGGAATTTTAGCCCCTTTCCAAAACCGGAAAGGGGCTTTTAATTTTATTTTAAATCAAATACTTATATTTACTTAACAAAAGGAGTCCCCTATGTCAAATGAAGCTATCAAAAAAGTTCTGGAATTGGCAAAAAAGAAAGACGTAAAAGTTGTCGACTTTAAGTTCGTTGACTTTATTGGAGTGTGGCAACATTTTAGTGTTCCGATGGATGAACTCACCGATGATGTATTCGAAAACGGATTGGGTTTTGACGGCTCCAGTATTCGCGGATGGAAAGCTATTCACGAAAGCGACATGCTTATCATTCCGGACCCCACCACCGCATTTATTGATCCATTCCAATCTCCAACCACTCTGAGTTTGACCGGCGACATTCATGAGCCACTCACCAAAGAGCGTTTTGGGCGCTGTCCCCGCGGTATCGCTACGGCAGCAGAGAATTTCCTCAAATCGACCGGTATTGCTGACACAGCTTTTTTTGGACCTGAAGCGGAGTTCTTCATTTTTGATGATGCGCGTTTCGATCAGGGGCAAAATTTCGGCTTCTACTATTTGGATTCGGTTGAAGGCATCTGGACACGCGGTCGTGAAGAAAACCCGAATCAGGCCTACAAGACTCGTAATAAAGAAGGATATTTTCCCGTTCCGCCCACGGATCGTTTCCAGAATATCCGAAACGAAATGATGATGATCATGGAAGAGTGCGGGATCAAAGTCGAACGGCAGCATCATGAAGTGGCAACTGCGGGACAAGCGGAGATCGACTATCGTTTTGACGCGTTAAAACCCAGCGCGGACAAACTGATGCTTTTTAAATACATCGTCAAAAATGTCGCATTCAAACACGGCAAAACCGCAACGTTCATGCCTAAGCCTATTTTCGGTGATAACGGGAGCGGTATGCATGTACATATGAGCCTCTGGAAAAACGGCCAGCCGCTCTTTGCAGGTAATCAGTATGCCGGTCTAAGCGAAATGGCGCTATACTTCATTGGCGGTATTCTCAAACATACCAAAGCGCTGAACGCCCTCGCTAATCCGACCACTAATTCCTACAAACGTCTGACGCCCGGATTCGAAGCGCCGGTTAATCTTGCTTATTCGCAAAGCAACCGGAGCGCGGCCGTTCGCATCCCGATGTATTCACCCAGCCCCAAAGCCAAACGCGTTGAATACCGTTGCCCTGATCCATCCTGTAATCCTTATCTGGCATTTGCAGCGATGCTGATGGCCGGAATTGACGGTATTCAAAACAAGATCCACCCCGGAGATCCGTTGGATAAGAATATCTATGACCTTGAGCCGGACGAATTAGCCAAAGTTCCTTCGACCTGCGGATCGCTTGACGAGGCTCTTGCCGCCCTGGAGAATGATCATCAATTCCTATTTAAGGGCGATGTATTCTCCACCGATGTGATCGATACCTGGATCCAATACAAACGCGAACAGGAAGTCAATGCGCTACGTTTGCGTCCGCATCCTTACGAGTTTGCTCTTTATTTTGATATTTAAATCTTAATAATATAAGGCTGAAGGAACGTTCTTCAGCCTTTTTTTATAGTAAAACTTTTTTGTCATGACTTAGAATTTTGAAGAATATTACTTTTAGAACAGCTGAGGAACGGTTATTCGTTATATATTATTTTTTTTTGGCGAATGAAGTAGAAAATTAACATCCCGGTTCCAGTTGCAGTTATTAGAAACGTCGCTGAGGGACTCACAAAATACCATATCGATCCCGCCAAAAAACTTGCAAGCATCGCCGCAATGCTTTGAAGTGCCGAATAAGTTCCGATCGCAGTTGCAGTATCTTTTTTTTTGCAAATGTTGCTGATCCAAGCTTTGGTAATTCCTTCCGTTCCGGCCGCATACAAACCGTAAAGAAAAAATAAAAAATAGAATATGTAAAGATCTTCGTTGATCGCCATCCCTGCATATACGATCCCAAAAAGAACGAGTCCGATCATAAACGTTTTCCTAAACCCGATCCGGTCGCCCAAAATCCCCATAGGATAAGAGGCCAATGCATAGATCAGATTATAAAATATATATACGGAGATCACGTGCGCATCATCAAATCCACGGTGTTTGATCATAAGCAGTAAAAAAACATCGGAACTGTTGAACAATGCGAAAATTAAAAGACCGGCCGATAATTGCCGGTATGCAGGGGGGCTTTCTTTCCAATAACGTAAAAAGGATAAAACCGAATTTGACTCGTTTGTCTTAGGTGATATATCTTTTTCTTTGACGAATAGCGTCAGCAGAATAGCACCCGCGCCGGGAATGAAAGCCATAAAGAATAATGTCTGGTAGGATCCCGGATAGTATTGCAGGAACAACAAAGCGATCAGTGGTCCCAGAACCGCGCCCAGCGTATCAAAGCCGCGATGAAAGCCGAATACTTTGCCTTTATGTTCCGGTGTAGTTTCATCCGATAATATCGCATCACGTGCGCCGGTGCGAATACCTTTCCCGAGCCGGTCGGTTGTTCGCGTAAACAAAACCCACAAGGGATATGTGAATGCCGCCATCATCGGTTTGGATATGGCGCTGAGTGTGTAGCCTAATTGTACGAACGGAACTCTTCTGCCGATAGAATCTGAAAGCTTTCCGAAATACCCTTTACTCAATCCGGCCGTTGCTTCTGCAATGCCCTCCAGTAAACCGATCAGTACGGTCGAAAACCCGATACTTTGCAGATACATCGGCATAATGGGATACAGCATCTCACTGGCAAAATCGGTGAACAAACTGACCAAGGACAATATCCAGATCGTTCGGGTGATAATCTTCATACGAACCGTCTATGTAATTATTGAAACACCAAATCTCAATTTACAAATGACAAATTCCAATTAAATTACAATAACCAAAAAAACAAGGCTGCCTTTTGGAATTTCATGCTTGTAGTTTATTTGTGATTTGTATTATTGGAATATGAGTTTAACTGTTTGGGGGAAAACCCGGATGTTGTCCCAAACTCTGCGCTTCCAGCAAATGCCGCTCTTGATGGGTCACGAGAATGGAAAAACATTCACCTAAACTGAATTTAAAGAACGAATTCACCGGTGAAATAATTTTGACCCTATTCAGATCCCATCCGTCGCATTTTTTTATAAGAACCAAAAGCTCCTGTTCGTGCCGGATAAAATCCTCAAGCATTTTCTTTCCTTCGGTTCTTTCTGAAGGTTTGAAAATGGGCGGAGTCTTGAATTTTAATACGGTGTCGGGTTTTTGCGCATAGATAAAAATTCTCCCGGTCCATCCTGCGCGATACGGTTTTTTTTCGGTTAACCGGCCGGCCACGGTTTGCTCGATGGCTTTTTTGATAGAATTGAAATACTGCTGATCGGAAACAATGATGTGGTCAAAACATTGTGCGATACTCCAACTCTTTTGATCCGGTTTCCAGTTCAATTGCGCAGGATTGAACATCGAGAACATCCGACGCGCTTCGTCAATGTGCTTTTCGAGATGAAGGCTCAGAGCCTGAAGGTGTGGGTTTTTTAATTCTGCCATGGCGCTTACACTTTTTCAAAATCCCCGATTTGATCCAAATGCAGAACGGTCGCCTTTCCGTCCGTGGACCTTGTGAACATCGTTTTAAATTTGGCGTTCCACTCGATCTCGTCATATTTATATGAATGCCGCGTACTTACGGTTTGCGCAAAGGTATCGTCAAATGCTTTCATTGAGATTATAATTTCTGCATCGCCTTTCATCAGATCGTCAGCCGTAAGCCCGAAAAGAGGGCTTTTGTCGTCGATCGGATGGACGACCGTCCAATTAAGCGTCAGAAAATTGATCGTTTTGAGCTGCAACGGAAGATCATAGAATCTTCGTGTTGAATGTCCGTTATCCTCAATAACCATACTCAGGAGGACCTGGATCTCGGCGTCGATGAGCGGGTTGTTTTTTGCATTGGCAAGACGGAACATGAGCGCCTTGCCGTCGCGGAACGGCGTGATCAGGGCTTTTTGACCGAATATAATATTCGCGACCGGTCTTGAAAACCTCCCATACAAAAGGCCTGTCGCCAGGGCAAAACACAATACGCCCGTCATGGCTTCAATCGACGCCACAATATTTGCAAATAATCCGGTTGGATTGACCCTTCCGTATCCGACGGTCGTCAACGTCTGCGCGCTGAAGAAAAATTCTTCCATGAATTGCTCGCCAAGCGTCCCGCCGTTCGTTCCGGCAAAATGTTCGACGCCGATCAAAAAATAGACACTTGCAAAAATAAGATTGAGCGTGAAATAAGTGCATAGGATGATCAACAGAAATTTCCACAGGGGCATCGTTATCATCGCATTAAAAAAACTCAATCGCTGCATCAAAGGCACGCCGGTTTTGCGAACATTAAAACTGCCGTCTTTGTTGAGAAAACGGCTGCCCTGATTCGCCACCAGATTGCTCAAGCCGGAATCGTTATAATCTTTGATGGATTTGTAGATTTTTCCGATCATGTCACATTCATTCGTATTACATATTATTCCCCCTCCTTTTTCAAAGGAGGGGGACCAAGGGGGTGGTTGATATACCTCTACAACAAATTACTCGCCAATTCCGCCAGCGCGCTGCGTTCGCCTTTCACAAGATTCACATGCGCAAAAAGTTCCTGTCCCTTCATCCGGTCAACCAGATACGTGAGTCCGTTGGACTGGCTGTCCAAGTACGGCGTATCGATCTGGTAGATATCTCCCACAAAAACCATCTTCGCGCCTTCGCCCGCGCGCGTAATGATCGTCTTGATCTCATGCGGCGTAAGGTTTTGCGCTTCGTCAACAATAAAGAATATCTTGTCGAGGCTGCGTCCGCGAATATAAGCCAGCGGGGCGATCACGAGTTTTTCTTTGTCGATCATGTCCGCGATGCGCGTATGTTCCGCGCTGTCCGTCGAATATTTATGCTTGATCACGGATAAATTATCCCATAGCGGCTGCATGTAAGGATCGAGTTTTTCATGAATGTCGCCGGGAAGAAAACCGATATCCCGGTTGCTTAAGGGTACCACCGGGCGCGCCAGGTAGATTTGACTGTAACTCTGTCTCTGCTGCAGCGCAGCCGCGAGCGCCAAAAGTGTTTTCCCCGTGCCTGCTTTGCCGGTAAGCGTGACAACCGAAACCTCCTGGCGCATCAACGCATCGAGCGCAAAAACCTGCTCGGCATTACGCGGTTCGATCCCGTAGGCCGGCCGCTTCACCACTTTTTCCAAAACACTCGCGCCGGGATTATAATGCGTCAGTACGCTGGAACTGTGATTTTTCAAAATGTAATATTCGTTCGCCAGCGGCTTTTTAGGCAGTTTGATCTCATCCAGCGTCACGCCTTGCGCTTGTTCATAAAATTTCCGAATGATGCTTGTATCAAAATCCTGATGCATCTGGATGCCCGTTTAAATTTCTTCGATATTCCGGATCTTGCCCGTTTCATAATCTTCCGCAGGAATACCGAGCGACTTGGCCTTCATGCGCAGATTGATATCTTTGCTGATAATGATGACCTCGCGGTCCTTGCGCTTGGTTCTCAACTGATCGGCCAGCGCCAGAATGCGGTGATCGGGCTTATTGACAGTGAACGCATTGGAAACCATCTCGGAATACGGGTCCCCGACCTCCACGAAAAGCCGTCCGTGATTTTTGCTGAGCGGCAATCCTTTCTTGAATATCTGATCTTTGGAGAGTTTGTCCATTTCGCGGATGAATTCCCGCGCCTGAAAATTGATAAGGTCGCTGCCTTTTTTGAAGGAATCGATCTCTTCCAGCACCACGATCGGGATCACCACGTCGTGTTCTTTGAAATTGTAGATACAGGTGTAATCGTACAGGATCACATTCGTGTCCAGGATAAAAAGCCGTTTCTTTTCATCTTGATTACGTGTTGTCATTAGACCTCAGGGGTTGGTGAATAATGCGTTTTTTAACAATAAAAAAAGCACTGGGACAAAAAGCCCGGTGCTTTGGAAATCAAAAATTGTATAATGTGTGTCGAACCATTTGAATTTACGGTAATTTTGAAAAAATCTCGCGTTATTTCTCTGTGTTCACCGTGGCTTGACCTGAGCCTGTCGAAGGGCTCAGTGGTCGGTTTTCGTATTATAAACCTCGATCGCTTTTTCTATTTTATCCGACTGCATCATACCCGGTATCCATGATAAATTAGCCACCACGCCGCCCGCTATGAGTAACCCGACCGATGGCGGATGATCTTTATCAACGCCGATGAATGCCGATCCGATCAGGCCCAGCCCGCCTAAGACCAACAGTATTTTGGCTGTACCAAGCGTCTTGTGTTCCCGCAAAAGTTGTA
>CAZHUW010000061.1:0-16351 GCA_964535295.1 uncultured Bacteroidota bacterium | reverse complement strand
TCCGGGCCTCCGCCCGGAGGCTGCATACTGGCACAGCCCCAGACTATTAGAACCAACGTAAAAATGATCAATCGATTCATAAAATATAAAATGAAACCCCGTGACAGGACTTCCCTTGCGTCTCCACCACGGGGTTTGGTTAAAAAATTAAAGCTCAGTCTAAAATGAAATATTGAGCCCTTCGATCACCGTTGAAGGGTGGGGATTATCCGGATTATCCAGATTGTCAAAAGCTTCCATATGATTCAAGTCGCTGACTTCGATTTTGTACGACGCGTCTTTCAATCCGGTGATGGTGGCCTCGTAATAATTTTCCCTCAGCACAAAATCAGTCACTTTCGAGGTTGTCGATACGACCTTTTTATTAACGATCTCGGATAGTCTGCAACGTAATTTGGCTGTTTTGACGAGCCGATCCCGATGATCTGTAACTTTGACATAGAGCGGCATGGACTTTGACTGCCAATCAATGTTATTAACCATTGATTCTTCCAGAACGGTAAGCACTGGTGCTACCACCGTAACGCTTGTTTGACCTATTTTGTTAAACTTCCCGTCTAGAACTTCAATCTCAACTTCCCCCGGAAACGGACTTGTAAATGAAGCTTGATTCACAGTTCCGGATGCAGATTGTACAACCTTAAAATCACTAAAATTGCCGCCCCCTTTGCGGGAAACACAGTTCAGTCCCGCATCTATTTTAGCCGCTGATACTGTGATCTTCGCCTCCTGATCGCCGGCAAGAATGGTATCCGGTTCAACTTTGACAGTGGCTTGGGCAATTACCTGATGGTCGACGATAAAAATCAGGCCTATTGCTGCCATAATAATAAAACGGGCTGTTCTTACCATAGGATTTATCCCTCCAATGAAAAATAGAAATGGTGATTAAGGTATTAATTAACAACAATAATACTGAAAAAATAGTTTGGTATCAACATAAAATTTGAGAATTGTGTGACACCTACACCTGACATTTTTATTGATTTTTAACGTTTTATAAAATATATTTATTAATCTATAGGCTTATAATCATCCTGAAATTTTTGCCGCAATGGAAGTTAACACGCGAGATGTAATTGCTTCGACCGAAACCGACCCTAAAGCAAATCTCGGAGAATCGGTTAAATTTCAAAAAAGCTTTGAACTGGATTCAAGGCTATTTGACGAAGAGAAGATCGATCGTATTAAGAAGAAATTTCATATCTATAAAGAATACGATACTTTCATTGAGGAGTTGAGTTACGACCAACTTAAGAACTTCCTTGAGGCGTTGATACGCACGGCCGTGGAGTTTTACAGCGAAGCACTCAATATCTCCGCCAATGAAAAAGATATTCGCGCAAAATTCGAAAACCTGCTTGATTACAAGGCCCGTACAGGCTGTTCCGAACCTATTGAAGCCTGCATCAACGAAGGTTGCCACCATATCAATCCCGACTGCGCGATTAGAAAGATCAAAGAAGATATCCTTACGGTAGCGCAGATTTTTGAGTCACGAAAGAACCGGAGTCATATACCGCATATTGCAATCGAGCTGTTCTTTAAAAAACTCATCGAAAAACACAACTGCATCGGACTGATCCTTTGTGATAAGTACGGCGCACCGAAAGTGTTTACAACGGACGGAAGCAGCATCTCGATGATCATATCGGAAGGCATACGGCGCCTTTCGGATGCTATTACGGAGCATGAGTTTCGTTTCCCCCAGTTCGGCGAGCCGTATTTGGCTTTCAATCAGCGCTTCCAGATAGATGAGAACATTGCGGCTAAACTGCAGGCTGTTGAAAAGAATCCTCAGCTTACAAAATATATAAAGAAGATCAATTTTAGCAGTATCGGATTTGAAATTGCCCATGAAAAGATGATTTTATCCGTAATTTATCTTGGTGACAATGTCCTGAACCAATTTCTGCAAAAGATGATTGATGGTATTGAACGGATAAAAATTGAAACGGACCCTGAAGCCAGGATTCGTTCCAGTTTCGGTAAAAACGTAGAATAAACAATAGGATAAAATATATGGATTCGGAAGCTTCAACAACGAAACAGCGCATCGGCGATATTACAAAACGCATTCAGGATGCCTGTAAACGGGCGGGGCGCAAGCCTGAGGAAGTACACCTCATCGCCGTTTCAAAAACCCACCCAGCTGAAGCGATCAGAGAAGCAGTTGAGGCCGGGATAATGCATATCGGAGAGAATAAAGTGCAGGAAGCGAAAGACAAACTTCACCTGCTTCAGCAGGACAAAGCCTTTTCGCATGTCCGCTGGCACTATATCGGCCACCTGCAGACCAATAAAGTCCGTCAGGCCGTGGAAATATTTGACATGATTCATTCCGTCGATTCATTAAGACTTGCTGCCGAGATAGACCGGCGTTCCTACACTCAGGACAAAATCATGCCAATCCTTATACAGGTCAATACCTCCCGAGAAAAATCAAAATATGGTATTGATGCGGACGATACGCTGGAACTGATCAAACACATATCGGAGTTGAAGAATGTTAAGATCAAAGGCCTGATGACCATCGGCGCACTGACCGCAGCCACGTCCAATGATACCGCGAAAATACGTTCTTATTTCCAAAAATTGAGAGAATTAAAAGAGTTCATATCCGAACAAAAAATCCCAAACGTGGACATGGAATTCCTGTCGATGGGCATGAGCGGTGATTTTGAGATCGCCATTGAGGAGGGCGCAACGCATGTGCGCATTGGAACCTCGATTTTTGGCAAACGCAAACGCGCCGTACGAAGCGCTACGGCTGCCTTACCCACTAAATCGGAGGAGAGCCTTTGAGATTAGACACAACGGATATCATGCACCAGGAATTCAAGCGCGCCTTCAGAGGCTATGATACGCATGAAGTTTCAGCATTTTTGGAGGTGGTTGCTGAAACCTATACGGAATTGAACAAAAAAAATGAAGAATTGGGTCAACGAGCCAGAGTCGCCGAACAGGAATTGGAACAATTAAAGAACCGTCTTTCCGAAACCGAAAAAACTCTCGAGAATTATAAGCTGGAAATGACAAAGATCGAGCGATTAATGGATGCAAAGATCGACAGCGATTTCATTGTCCAAAAAGCCCATACGGAAGCCGAAAAAATCATCTCTGAGGCCAAAAAGCAAGCCGATCTGATTTCAACGGAAACGAAATTCCTACTTGATCAGAGGTCAAAAGTCGCGGCGCATCTGCGTGAATATCTGAAATCCCAGATGACGTTGCTGGGAATCATTTCTGAGGCTGATAAAACAACAACCGAAACACATGCGGAATCGACCGAAGGGAACGGACCTGTTCCTCAAAAGGAAGAACCGGTAGACGTAACACCGCAGAATATTTCGGATCCAACAAGTGAACAAGGTACGGAAACAGAAATGCAGGATCCGGAAAGCATTGACCGGTTTCTCAGCGACGTCGAGTTGGATGATATTCCGCAGGAACTTGCGCACGCACTCAGCAGGTTTAAAGAACACGAGGAATCAGCCGAAGCTGATCCGGAGGATGAGGCTAAAAAAAAACAATTACTGGATGACCTGGACACCTTATCGGAACACGCCACCGGCATGTTCAAAAAAGCAGATTTCCATAAAATGCTGGGCAATGATATTCATAAACGTTCCGAAGAGATGATCAACCAGATCTATGCCGAACTGGAGAAGAAAAAATCGATACATAAAGATAACTCCCCAAGCGAGGAAGAGTCATGAGTGAAGAAAAAAAAGACGACAAAAAACCCGAAGACAAGAAAAAGGTCATTGAAGATCTTGATAACCTGAGCACTAATCCGACCGGCATGTTTAAGAAATCCGATTTTGACAAAATGCTCGGCGAATACGCCAAGAAAAAACCGGAAGATATGATCGACGATATTTATGCGGAACTGGAAAAGAAAAAATCGGAGAAAAAATGAGCGCCCATCTGGAGCAGATACAAGAAGCTTTTCGGCACATTCGAACAAAAACAAAAACTGAGACCCCCGTTGGTATTATCCTTGGAACCGGCCTCGGCGGATTGGCGCTGGAGATCGAGAAAGAAACTGAAATACCTTATACGGAAATTCCACATTTCCCGGTATCCACAGTGGAAAGTCACGCGGGCAAACTGATTTTCGGTAAACTTGGAGGAAAACATGTTGTAGCCATGCAGGGGCGATTTCATTTCTATGAGGGCTACAGCATGCAGCAGATTACCTTTCCCGTCCGGGTCATGAAGTTCCTGGGCGTCAAAACCCTGCTGGTCTCCAACGCGTGCGGCGGTATGAACCCGCAATATTTGCCGGGCGACGTAATGATCATGGATGACCATATCAACCTGCTTGGCGATAACCCCCTGCGCGGCAAAAATGAAGATTCGCTCGGCCCGAGGTTCCCCGATATGAGCGAGCCGTATTCTAAAAAACTCATTGCCATGGCTGAAAAAATTGCCTTGGAAGAGAAAATCAAGGTGCAGCGAGGCGTGTATGTGGCTGTGATGGGACCTAATCTTGAAACGCGTGCAGAATACCGTTTTCTGAGATACATTGGGGCGGACGTGGTGGGCATGTCCACAATTCCGGAAGTGATCGTGGCCCGCCATATGGGCATTGAGTGTTTGGGTTTCTCGATTGTCACCGATGAATGTTTCCCCGACTCGCTCCAGCCGGTCGATATTCAAAGGATCATTAAGACTGCCGGAGAAGCGGAACCGAAGATGACCAAAATCATGAAAAGGGTTGTCGAAAATTTATAAGCAGCGCCGTTATGTTTGACTTTGAGTTTCTCGGAAAAAGTCTTATTGGATTTGGTTTGATTATAACTTTCATCGGAATTTTGATTTTTTTCTCCGATAAGATCCCACTTATTGGTCGTTTACCCGGCGATATTTACATCAAGCGGGAAAACTTTTCATTCTACTTCCCTCTCGCTACTGGCCTGCTATTTAGCCTCATTCTTTCACTCATCCTATGGTTATTTAAGAAATAGGTTTGGTGACATAGATCTTGTCAATATCCTTCGGCCCATCCATAGCGCCGCGTATCAGCCTCTCCGTAGATCAATCCTCTACTAGGATCTATCAGTATAGAATGAGCATCACCTAAAAACTCAACTTCTGCAAGCTTGTGCCCTTTTGATCTTAGTATACGTAAAGTCTTATCATCCCAGCGACCCTTTTCAATGGTGATCCGGTCCGGTTTCCATGTGTGGCTCAGCCGCGGCCGGTCAACCGCTTCCCGTAGTGTCAATTGGAGATCGACGACCCCAACAATGATCTGCAGGACCGTATTGATAATGGTTTTACCGCCGGGGGATCCCGTGATGATAACTGGTTTGCCATCCCTGAGTAGTATCGTCGGTGTCATGGAACTCAGCATCCGTTTGCCGGGCTCAATCAGGTTGGGATTATGTATTTCGGTCTTAAATTTTTTCACATCAGGCTCGATATTAAAATCATGCATCTCATTATTCAATAGAAACCCCAGCCCTTTGATGACGGCGCCCGATCCGAACCATTCTTCCAGTGTATATGTGTTGGATACAGCATTTCCTTCAGGGTCGATCACAGAGAAGTGTGTTGTTTCAGTGCTTTCATTGATCATGGAAGCGGCGTCGCCAAGTTCCTCACTTGAAGCCGCTTTGTTCCGGTCAATTTTATCTGAAAGAGCGCGGGAATAATCTTTTGAAAGAAGTCTCCCCGTGGGTACTTCTACAAAATCAGCATCACCCAGATATTTTATCCGGTCAAGGAATCCAAACCGCATGGTTTCCACCATCAGGTGCTGAGATTCCGTTTCATTTTTTTTGAGATCAAAATTCTCGAGAATATTCAACATCTCAGTTAATACGATCCCCCCGGAAGACGGTGGGGGCATGCCGATAATATCATATCCGCGGTACGTTCCGCGAACGGGTTCGCGTATGATCGCCTGATATTCTTCCAAATCCTTTTTCGTCCAGATTCCGCCGTTTTTCGTCACTTCCGCCAACATTGCATCGGCAAGAGGCCCTGTATAGAAGGCATCCGCGCCGTTATCAGCGATCATCCTCAGGGTGCGGGCAAGTTCTTTTTGAATAAAAAGTTCCCCTGCTTTATAAGATTCTCCGTTCGCTTTAAAAAAAATCCTTTTGGTTTCATCGAACCTTGAAAGATAGTCTCTGTTGAATTCCAAATACGCGGCAAATTCCGGGTTGAGCGCAAATCCTCTTTCTGCAAGCTCAACCGCCGGCATCAACAGATCCACCCAAGGAAGCTTCCCATATTTTTTCCAGGCCAGATCCATTCCTCTGACCGTTCCGGGGATACCGGCAACAAGATAGCCGATATTGCTCGAAACCGTGTCCAGAGAGCCGTCGGGCAATAAGAACATGTCCGCGTGGGACCTCAGCGGAGCTTTTTCTCTGTAATCAATGGCCACAGTTTCACCGTTATTCATTCGGATCAACATGAACCCGCCGCCGCCGATATTTCCCGCTTGAGGATAAGTCACAGCTAAAGCGAATGCCGTAGCCACGGCCGCATCGACGGCATTGCCGCCTTTTTTCATGATAGCTACGCCCACTTTAGACGCAAATTCATCAACCGATACAACGGCAGCATGTTTGGCTATTACGGATTTTTGTTGTGACTGAACCGGCCCCTGCGACAAAAAACAGGTAAACGCAACGGAGAATAATAAGATAAAGGAACGCATCTTCTTCTTTCGCATTGGATTTTATTTTCGTTATGTGTATTTTATCATATAAATAAACGAAGCTCAAGAAATATTTAAACACCCCATCCACCATGATCGCACAAGAACTTATAGCCGCCATTGAATCTCTGTTTCCATTATCTTCAGAAGAAATTCAAAAAAAGGATGGACTCGAGATTTTCTACCATCTTAAAAAAATGCTTAATTCAGGAGAAGTTCGCGCGGCAGAAAAGGTTGGAGAACACTGGAAGGTCAACGAATGGGTCAAAAAAGGAATACTGATTGGTTTTCGGATAGGCAAACTCACGGATATGTCCATTGACGGGCGCTTTCGTTATTTCGACAAGGATACCTATCCTCTGAAGAACCTGGTCGTGAGTGATAATGTGCGGATGGTCCCCGGGGGAACTTCCATTCGTGACGGATGTTTCATTTCACCTCAAACTGTGATCATGCCGCCGGCGTATATCAATGTCGGCGCGTACGTTGATAGCGGTACGCTGATCGATTCCCATGCTTTGGTCGGCTCCTGCGCCCAACTGGGTAAAAATATTCATCTCAGCGCAGCTGCGCAGATCGGCGGCGTATTAGAACCCATCGGTGCGATGCCGGTTATCATCGAAGACGATGTCATGATCGGCGGGAATTGCGGTATTTATGAAGGTACGATCGTCAAACGCCGCGCCGTGATCGGCGCCGGTGTTATATTGACAGGAAGCACACCTGTTTATGATCTGGTGATGAATTCCGTATACAGAAAAACAAAGGACGAACCCTTGACCATCCCTGAAGGCGCCGTCGTGGTATCAGGCTCACGCCCCATTGTTTCGAACATCTTTGCCCGGGAGAAAAATCTTTCTATGTACACACCGCTGATTATAAAATACCGTGACGAAAAGACTGATGCTTCTACAGCGTTAGAAGACATGTTGAGGTAGGAGAAAGCGAATGTAGTCCCGCGGATCAGGCGGGATTTGACCCTACATCCCGGCGGCTTTGAGTAGATTCAAAAATCTATCTTTATTCTGCAATCCCACATTTTGACTTACAATTTTTCCGTTCTTATCAATAATGATCGTAGTAGGAAAAGCCTGTATGCCGAACTGTTTTGCAAACTCATCGTTCCCATACCACGTCGGATAATCGATCGTCAATTGCTCCACAATAGGTTTTGCGGCTTCCGGCGATTCCGATTCAAGCAATACGCCTAATACCACCACGCCTTTATCTTTAAATTCCCGGTGTATTTCTTTCAGATCAGGAATCTCTTTGAGGCACGGCCCGCACCACGTGGCCCAAACATTGAGAACAACGGTCTTGCCGCGATACTGCAAAAATTCCATTGTTTTTCCATCCAGATCGGTGGCCGTAAAATTGACAATGCCATCCGTAGTCGCCTGCTTATTCCCGCAGGCAAAAAAAACAAAGAAAAACAAAACGATGGCCGCATGAACAGTAAAAAACCGCATATGAATCCTTATCCTTTAATTAACATCCTGCATTTTTTAACCAAAAAGAGCACAGCGTTTCTTATAAAGAATTTCAATTCTTTCTGATATCTGCCGTGATCTTCATTTTTTCCAATCCCTCTTTCAAAAACATCTTAAAGATCTCAGGATTACGTTCCAGACCGCCGAATGTTGCAAGTACATTTTCTTCCGGATCGATAATCACATAAAAGGGCAACGCAACGCTGCCGACAAATTTTTGCTGAAGCTCCTGATTCATCTCCTGGGAGTCGCTGAAATCCGTCCAGAGTCTGGCCAGAACCATTTGATCGAACAGTTCGTCCACATCTCCTCTGACGAACATGGTTTTTTCCATTAGCCGGCAATTCGTACAGGTCTTTCCGGTAAAATCTATAAATAACGGCTTGCCGGTTTCTCTCGCACGCGCAAGAGCGGATGCATAACTCTCGATCCAATCATTTTCATTTTTTTCTTCTTTAGAAACGGCGGTGTGGATGACGCCGTAATCGGATGGCGGAAGATAAGAGTCCAAATCCGCCTGCAAGGGGTGTCCGAACAGTCCTGACAACAAATAGACCGTGAGGCTCATAAAAAACAAACCAAGTCCTGTTCTTCCCGCGCCAATGGAATCGACCGTATCATCTTCGGAAAATTTGACCTTGCCTAATAGGTAAAATCCACATATTCCAAAAAGTACGATCCATATCGAAAGTAGAACCGGTCTTGTCAGAATTTGGGAATCCCAGACAAGATCGACGTTGCTGAAAAATTTGAACGCTGCGGCCACTTCTACAAAAGCCATCACGATCTTCGTTGCATGCAACCAGCTTCCGCTTTTGGGCATATTAGCCAGATATTGAGGAAACAATGACAAAAAGAAGAAGGGTGCGGAAAATGCAGCAGCAAAACACAACATACCGATGATTGGCAGGAACCATTCTCCGTTCGCTGATGCCACCATCAGAAGACCAAGAAATTGGACGGTACACGTGAATGAAACCAAAGTAAATGTGACACCCGCAAATAGCGTCCCAATATTTCGTCCTGTATCGCTATGCTGCTGAGAAAAATTTACAAGGAACGAAGGAAGGCGAATCTCAAATACACCGAATAAGCTCAATGCAAATACGACAAAGAGAATGCCGATGGTCAGATTTACCCAGTCATTCGCAGCAAAATTCTGAGCACCGGTAGCGCCAACAACCAACGACATCAGCCAGCCGAATAAGGCAAACGAAAAAATGATTCCGAAAATATAGATTAGCGACTGTTTGATCGCCTGAATCCTGGAGGTTGCAGAATGTTTGGTGAAGTAAGAAACGGTGATAGGGATCATAGGAAAAACGCAAGGCGTCAACAATGCCAGAAAACCGGTCAGAAAGGCAAGCCCGATGAAAGACGCCAGCGATTCGCTCCGCAGCGCTTCGTAAGACGCCGTACGTTCCACGACGGTCTTTTCTTCTGTAGTCTCAATTTTCAGATTCCCTTTGACAAATGATAATACGGTATCTTTGATCGCAGGCTGGCTGTGCTCCAACTTGGCCTCGCCGAGTGAAGATTTCTCAAAAACCTGCGGGATTTTTTTTGATAGCTCTAAAATCGACGCCGGTAAATTGTAACTGCTCTTAAGAGTCTTCGGCGGCAGGCAGTAGGATTCAGTACATGCCTGGTACTGGAATTCTATTCCGATGGCATCCTTGGCGTTCAACGGTCCGACAATCTCCAACGGCTGTTGGAAAATGACCGTTCCGGCATGCCAGGTGACATCGATCCCGAACCCTTCATCAAAATGTTTTTTCCCCTCCGGACTGATCAGACTGCCTTTGATCCTGATGTTTTCGGGCAGTTGGAGTGTAACGCTGGTCGGAACCGGACCTTCGAGTCGCTCAATGCCGTAGATATGGTATTTCGGATCGATCACGGCTTTAATGTCGAGAGAAAAAGATGTTTCGTTGACGGTGCCGGCGTTTACGCTGAGTTTGACTGTCGGCGGCTGTTGGGAATAGATATCCGGAGGTGAAACAATAGCTATTACAAGAACAGCGAGTATTGATCGGAAAGCGATACGCATGCGAATTCAAGTGTTAGGTGGATAAAAATCATTTAATGTCAGTATATAACGCCAAACCCGCTTTAGGATTCCCTACGGTATATAGATTCCTTTTTCAATATATTTCATAACAAAAGGCACTTCTCCGGCGATCTCTTTAGCGTTTAGGTGTACAATCTCTGGATTTGTGCCGTTGGCGATCACAGACCCATGATAGACTGCAATCCATTGGCGCATATAGTTCTTTGATATCCTGCTCCAATTGTCCCTGACCCAAGAATGATCAGAAACGCTAACTGGCGCTTTTTGCGGACGTCCTTTGTTTTGTTTTTGATTCGCTTTCATACCCTACACCTCCGGTTAAGTGTGAATATAAATGAAACGGTATCAAAATTAATTTTTAATAGCCAGTTGTCCGCAAGCCGCTGAAATGTCCCTTCCCCTGCTCCGCCGCAATGTAAGCGGACTCTGAATCGAAGAGACCAATTTCATAAAATACTCGATCCGCTCGTCGGAAGGTCTTTTTAACGACGGGCCTTCGATCGGGTTATAAGGAATAATATTTACTTTACATCGCCCAAGGTCCGAGGCGATCTTTTTTAATCGCGCTGCATCGGCATTCGTATCATTGACATCGGCAAGTAAAACGTATTCAAGCGTGACCGGGTTACGCCGCGTCGAATTAAAATGCTTTGCGGCCTTCAAAAGGTCAGATAGTGGATATTTTTTTGTAATCGGCATTATACGCTGGCGAACGGCATCCGTTGTCGCATTAAGGCTGATTGCAAGATTATAAGGGTGCCCTTCATCCGCGTAGGCGTATATCTGCGGGATGATCCCGGAAGTGGATATTGTAATATGTTTTGCGGCCATCCCTGGCCCGTTTTCGTTTGTTATAATCTGAGCGGCCTTGATCACGTTCTCATAATTCAGGAATGGCTCTCCCATTCCCATAAACACTACGTTAGAGATATTCGGATCAATATGTTTTCTAATATAGGTCAATTGGCCTACGATCTCACCCACAGAAAGATTCCTTTTGTATCCCATCCAACCGGTGGCGCAGAATTCACACCCTACCGCGCACCCCGCCTGCGTGGAAATACAAACCGTCCGCCGTTCATCATCCGGGATAAACACCGATTCGACCTTCTGGCCGTCTTCGAGTTCAAACAAGATCTTTCGCGTGGCCAACGACTCATTTTCTTCGGATAACTGAACCCCGACGGCTTGGGGATGGAAGATCGCGGCGCTTTCATCAAGGCGATCTCTCAGCGTTTTTGAAATATCGGTCATATCAGCAAATGACTCGGCCCCTTTTTTGTACAGCCATTGAAAAACTTGCACACCGCGGAATTTTTTTTCGCCCAGCTCGGTGAAAAATACTTCAAGTTCCTCTTTGTCCATTCCAACCAAATTCGTTTTACTTGAATGATGGGAAATGGCCAGAGAGGCTATGAATTCGCTATTTTGTGAGGGTACCTTCATTGGCGGTAACATAACATATCCATCCATTTCTTGCAAGGTTTTTGATTCTTTTTTTGTTATAGTATAAGTCTATTGAATATTAGTTTATCATTAGATATGTTGTCCAAAAAGGATTCCGAAACATGATCCGATATGTATTGACGACCGTTCTCCTGGTTGCTTTTTGGGGTTGCGGAACGCCTAATACCGATCCATTGACGCCGGATGGAGCGCACAATCTTTTCGTGCAGGCTTTAGGGCAAAAAGATTATAAGACCGTGTACGAACTTCTGACACAGGATACAAAAAAGGCCTTTCACGATTACCTTGAGAACACCAAGGAGGTTGTATCTATTATTCGCGCCAAGTATCCATCCGCCCTGCGGGAAAAGGCGATAGCGGATCTGTCAATTCCTTTCAAAGCGGATACTTTTTCGTACAAAGAGATTGAACTTTCTTCGTCGGAAGACCAGACTTTCATGCGGCTTTGCGAGAAAATGTTTTCTTCAAAGGATGAGACTCCCTCCTTGATACAGAAAGTCGGCACAAGGGTTCAATCCATTGAACTTGAAAACCCCAATAAAGCGATCATCAAGACCCTGGCCAGCGAATCGTTGGTTTACATCAAAGAACCTGATCAACACTGGCGAACGGCCGAGATCTTCGGTGTGAATTTCAATGGCCTCGTCATGGTGAGCCGCCAGAATATGGACATAACAAAAGTAAACGTCGAGATTTTTTCAAAATAGCCTGCCAAAAATCCGCCCTTAAATTTCTAAAATTATTGACATTCCGAAGCTAATATTTTATATTCTCGCGGTTCAAGAACTATACTTTTTATTAATGACCTAGGAGATCGTATATTGATTAAATTATCACAGATCCCGTTTCTGTTCATTTTGCTTTTCATTATTTTCAACGGTTGCGGTTCATCGCAATCGTCCGTTAAAGCGGACAGAACAAGTGTTGAAGCAGAGATCGAACAGGCTGTTGTCCACAAGGATACGATGGCTGTGACTCAAGACACCCTTGCGCCGGTTCAGTTCCTGAAACTGGGTGATGTGGAAAATGGCGGAGCGTCGGACAGTATTCCCAGCGGTTCAGCGGAAGCAACTGCCCTGGAGAACGTTAAAAAACACTACGCGGGAGCACTTAATTATTGGTTCGTAGAACAAAACGCCGATGCATCTAAGCAAGAGTACCTTGCCGCTATTGACGCTCTGGTGGCACTGGGTGACATCCTAGCAACAAAAGAAATGCCGGAAGACGAAACGGTGAACGGCAACGGGGAAATAGTGGAGTCGCCTTTTTAAATCGCTGAAACTAAAACCGAACAGGACGACACAGCGGTCATAGACCGGTCCGACTATGCAAATTGGTTGGCGAACGGCATAATCGAACACTACAAAAATCTGCTCGAACTGAAAAATGAATTCAACGAAGAATCATTCAATCAGCAGATACTCAGCCGCCTGGTCTATTTCGACACAGGCCTTTCGGGTCTCAATTCTTACGGCACCATTAAAGCGCCTATCGCCAAAGGACATGCTCTGGATTATATTCCCATGAATATCCAAAATGATCGTATCCAAAAATACTTCGACTACATGACCAAGGACGGCGGCGCAAACATACGTTTTCTGTACAAAAAGATGGGACGCTATGAGCAACTGATCAAAGAAGTGATCAAACAGGAAGGTGTTTCGGATGACCTTATTTATCTTGCGATGATCGAGAGCGGCTTCAGCGCAACGGCAAAATCACGAGCTCACGCTGTCGGCCCGTGGCAATTCACCAAAGCAACGGCTTTGATCTACGGTATGAACGTGGATTGGTGGGTCGATGAGCGCCGTGATATTTTTGTGTCAACTAAAGCCGCCATCAAACACTTAAAAGATCTGTTTGCAATATACGGCGACTGGTATCTGGCTCTTGCTGCATACGATGCAGGACCCGGCGGGGTCAATCGCGCTATGAAAAAAAATAATACCCGCGATTACTGGGAAATGTCAAAGATGCCCAGAGAAGCAAAAAACTATGTTCCGTATTTCATTGCCTCGGCAAACATTGCCAAGAACCCGGCGCAATACGGTATAACGTTAGAAAAAGATTCGCCGATGATCGTTGACACCGTGACGGTAACCGAATGCGTCGATCTGGAGATCATCGCTAACTGCGTCAGTTCGACAGTCGACAGCATACGGGAGATCAATCCTGCCCTTTTACGCTGGTGTACGCCGCCGACGACTTCACGTTACTTATTGAAGCTTCCGGCCGGAACCCGAGCCAGATTTATAGAAAATTATGCCAAGATTCCGCATGAAAAAAAACGCTCGTGGGTGCGGTATCAGGTCAAATACGGCGAAACCCTTTCTCTGATTGCAAATCGCTACGGTACCGATGTCAAAGCGATCATGCAGGCCAATCAGCTTAAAAGTTCCATTAATCTCGTAACCGGTCAGTATATCATCATCCCCGTTGCACCCAAGTCCTATACGGCCACAGCCGGTTCCAATACCGGATCGGCAAATACTTACAGCAAACCTGCCAACTATTCGTCGGGCACGAATACAGGATCTTCTTCAGCAGTGACCGCCAAGAAAAAAACCGACGACAAGGCCGGCAAGAAAAAAATTTTGTATAAAGTTGTTGGAGGAAATACCCTTGGGGAAATCGCAGAATGGTACAACATACTGGCACAGAATATCAGGGACTGGAACGGCCTGTACTACGGCGATCCCATATTTCCAGGACAAGTTCTGACCTTATGGGTTGACAACTACATACCCGATGAAGGTTACCGCAACGCAACCAAGAAAAAAGCCAAAGAAGTTGTTGCCGACGAACCGGGAACCAAGATTTATGTCGTTCAGGATAATGACACTTTGATCAGTATCGCAAAACTATTCAATGTGGAAGTCAGCAGTATCAAGCGGTGGAATAAACTATCATCCAATTCGATTCGCGTCGGCGACAAGCTGAAGATATATATTGGAACGAATAATTGAAGCAACCTGTTACAATCTTCAAAAGGAAACGTCCTGCGGTATTGCAGGACGTTTTTTGTTTAGAGATTATACAAGCTTTCGCAATCTTTCTATTTCAATGGCTAAAAGCGCCTGTCCGGCACTGTCAAAGATATCGGCCTCAAAAGCCGGATTTAATATTTTAACTTTGATAAGGCTGTTCGTATAGTCCCCTGTCAAAAAATAATTTTGGGCCATCAGTAATTGAATATCCTTGTAATTAATTCCTACGCCGTACGCAAAACTCCATTCCGGATCGATCCCCACTGCTTCTTCCGCATATAAGATCGAATGGGCGTAATCCTTTTGCGCATTCTTTAAAAAAGACCAACCGGCGAAATGATCTGCCGTCACGTTTTGTTTGAGCGCACCGGAAACGAAGTAATTATCCGCTCTGCTGAAACTATCCATTTTCATGTACGTCCACGCAAGGCCCGTAATTGGATCGGCGACTGACGGAGCTTTTTTATTGGCTCTTTGGAACCAATCGATCGCAATTTCATAATCATTTTGGCTGTAACTGGTCCACCCTTCTAACACCATATCTTCATAGGTTGTCGAGTCTTTAATGGGGTCGGGGCCGCACGAAGGTAACAGCCAAAAGAACATTAAAAGCAAAATTGGAAGAGCTTTTTTCATAGGATATTCTGCGTACTTAGTTTTTATTTAATGAAGACCATTTTTTTAGTTTGAATATGGTTCCCTGTCTGCAAGCGATAAAAATATATACCGGTCGTAACTTCCCGTCCCTGATCGTTACGGCCGTCCCAGGTCATCCTATATTGCCCTGCAGCACGCGGAGCGTCATACAACGTTCTGATCTTTTGCCCGAGCAGATTATAGACAATCAGTGATACGTGTCCATCCTGCGGAACTTCATATTCTATGGTCGTTGAAGGATTGAACGGGTTTGGATAATTTTGTTTGAGCGCAAAGTCTTTGACAACGGTATTATGACCAACAGCAGTGGGATCCACATCCAGTTTAAATACACCCAATTGGTTCACATAAGCCACAGCCTTATGCTGCTTCAACAGAACCTGGGTTTCCAATCGCTCCCACGTGATGCCGTTTTTACGAAAAATAAACAGAGAGTTCGGATCGTTGTACGACAACGGATCATAGTTGATCTCAAGCCGCATACTACCAGAAAATTCTCTGTTGTCGGGCCCGAAATGATATAGGGTCTTATTTTCTGACGTTTCCTCGTATGAAATGAAACAGGTTTCTTCAGAGACAAATCCGGCGTCGGCATGAAGGGTACCGAAACCATCCAACGTTTTAAGTGCGATACCGGTTCCGGGTTTGGCAAGGCTAACCGAATAATTACGCAATTTGGTCGAATCCTGTCCGCGGTAGGATACTGCTTGAGTACGGATCTTGTAAATACCATCCGCATTAAATATATATGAGCCTTTGTAAACGTTTAGCGAAACAAGACTCATCGAGATTAAAACGGTATCCGTCGTTCGCCATATTTTGACAATCGGTGTACTTTGAAGATCAACATCCGAAACCACAACGACATCTACAAATTTGGTGAGTAATGAATTCTGGTATAAAGAAGTAGTAAGATTCAGCGTCGGCATTTCCGGTATGGCGCTTACTTGTGCAGAATAGCCACTTTCAATGAAATGATTATCCACCGCTGTGATCCTAA
>CAZHUW010000060.1:0-16591 GCA_964535295.1 uncultured Bacteroidota bacterium | reverse complement strand
TTTTGGCTTATTCAATCGTGGCTTAATTTATAAATTTCTCATTTAATTGCAATAATTTTCTTCGTCATGTTCCATTACACATTACAAACCGATTCGCCTGTCGTCAGAGAAAATCTCGACCGCATTTCCGAGCAGATCATACAGGCGATCTGGTTCCACCTTTTCCTTAAAATGGACGAATTGAAGACCACGACCGGAAAGAGGATACGGATACTCGACCGCGGCATGTGGAATAAAGACGCTGGGCCGGATTTCAAGCAGGCTAAAATAAGGATCGAGAACGAAGTTATGACCGGCGACGTGGAAGTGCATTGGAAAACTTCCGACTGGGATCATCACCGCCATTCGGAGAATGCGTCGTATGATAAGGTCATTCTGCATGTGGTCTTCGCTGACGACACGAAAGATCGGCGTATGCCAACGCTGGCGATTGGGCAATATCTGAACGATAACCTGACGACAGTCATTCAAAAAATTCAATCTATTCAGGATGATCAGAAGAATATTTTCTGTTGTGACACGGTCCCGACGCTCGAAAAGGATTTCCTTTATCAATGGATACTGGAGAACGGGCGTCAGCGGTTTGAGTCTAAATGCAATAAGATCGAAGAACAGCTGAACCGACAGAAAACCGATTTGAATGAACTGCTGTATCAGGGTATGATGGACGCGCTGGGTTTTTCAAAGAACCGGGAGCCGTTTCAACGGTTAGCGCACAAAGTTTCTTATAAAATACTCATTCGTTCTATCGAAGATGACACGGAGCCTACAGCCTTGATGCGTTTGCAGGCAATACTTCTCGGCAGCGCGGGTCTATTGAAAGAAGTAACGTCATTGGAAGCGGTGCCTTTCACACAAAGGCTTGAAAGCCTGTGGACGGAATTTCAAGCACAGCACAAGATCCAACCGATGTCATCGGAGGAATGGAAATTTTTCAGACTACGGCCGGATAATTTCCCGACTGTGCGTATGGCAGGATTTTCGAAATTTCTTGTTCAACATCGCCGCAGGCCGCTCTTAGATACTTTTGTTCATATATTCGAAACCCCATCCACCGATACTTTCAAAGACAGCATATCCCTTCTGACCGTGCCATCCTTTGGCCATTGGAGCGAACATTATTTTCTTGAAGGCGGTTCAAAACGGCAACACGGGGATCTGATCGGACGACAAAGGGCTTTTGAAATATGGGTGAATGCCGTTTTACCTGTTTTAGCCGTACATTCGAAACTCAGTGGCACTAAAACCCTTCACGAAAAGATTTTACAGTTATATGGTTCGGCAATAAGCCTCGAGAAGAACTCGATCCTGTCCTATATGAAAAAGCAGTTGCGGCTCAGTTCGGTGAAACGTCCATCGGCGCAATTCGCGCAGGGCTTGATTCACTTGCATAAACGATGCAGTAATTATGCGTGCGCCGATTGCCCGGTTCTAACACGTGTCTGGACCGAAGAACGCCATGAACTGATACGATTTGAAAATGAGGAGCGTATAAAAGCGGATAAAAAGTGATCAAAGGCCGGCATAAATCCAGCGGTCAAGAAGTATCTTTTTGATATAGGTATTCGTTTCAAGCAGCTCCACGATCTCAGGGAATTCCTCCGGTTCCGCAGCATTATAAAAACGCATCCAGAAATCCGCTCGATGAGGGCCTGCGTTATACGCGCCCAGCATGGCCGGAATAAAGTTCTTGTATTCTTTCGCCTGCCGGTGCAGGTAGTAGGTTCCCAAAAGTATATTTTTCTCCGGCCGCTGCAGATCCGTCATGCCGAAATCTTCCATATTTAGTTCCATTGCCAACGCACTTCCCGTATATGGCATGATCTGCATAAGGCCGATAGCACGCGCTTTTGAGATACTGTAGGTTTTGAAAGCGCTTTCATTTTTTATGACGGCAAATACGAACGGTTCATCTAATCCGTATTTTTGAGCATATTCATGCACGAAAGACCGATAATACCTGGGGTAAAACAATTTTGCGGTCTCGGTCTCGGACTTGAATCGGGTTCTGTATTTCTTTTTGATCGCCACATTGGTCTCGACCGCAAGGTCATAAGCCTCAAGGAATTCGAGGTAATTCCTGTAGAGCATAGCCGATTCCAGTGACTCCAGGTATTTTTTCTGAAGCGGCTTAAGTTCCAACTGTGCATACCACGGCTCGAGGATCTCCTTACTTATCCACGCTTTAACGAATTCTTTTTCCAACGACTTTAACGCGCGGTCCTTAAAATAAAAACGGTTGCCGTCCTGTTCTATACGGAAGACTTGCTTTTTAATGTTATCAAAATTGAAAAAAGATGTCCGTTCATGCGGTTTAAATACCGTATCGGTATAAAAAAGCCGTTCCGCCGGTATAATGATATTTCCCTGGTGAAGGTAGTAGCTCAGCATACCGTAATAGCTCCACGGCCGGTCCTGAGCTAATTTTTCGTAGATAATCCGCGCCTTTTCAGGCCGGTTGTTTTTTTCATTCGCTTTGGCGATCCAGAAAAGGCACTTTGGCGTGAGTCCATCTACGGCATCCTTGATCTCTTCAAGCCGGGTGATGCAAGTATCGAATTCGCCCAATTTATAAAAGTTAAAAGCAGTGCGAAAAGCAGACGTATAGCCGTATAGAGCAGAGAGGGGCGTTTTATCGCGGACTTCCGCATAGAAACGGTTTGCCATGCGCAGGCTTGCCGAATCGCCTTTGGCAGAAAAATTATTGGCGATCTCGTATGTGATGTACGTTTTCCAGGCCGAACTCAGATTGGCACTGTCCCGATAATCCCTGTATGCGGACGTGGAAAGATCAAGATCGCCTTGATATCGCGCCGATTTTGCAAGATTGAACAACGATTCTTTATGGCGAAATTTTCTCCAGAGGTTCAGATAGCGTGGAACGGCTGCATCATATAGCCCTTGTGCAAAATAGATTCTCGCGATATTGTATTCTATCTCAGCTTGTTCCTCCGGAAGTTTAAAACGGGACTTGTTTTCAGCTAATTCGTTGAGAGCCTGTTGGTAATGGCCTTGTAGGATCAGCACGTCATTGCCGTCAATAAAAGGTTCGATCGTCGCCGCTTCGCCGATGAGTTTTCGCAGTGAATCCGTGACAGATTTAGCTATGAAAGCTTCGTTGGTGTACCGGTGATCGTTCTGAATTTTGCGGAGGATTTCCAGGGCCGTCGTGAAACTTTTTTTGAGGATCAATATATGGCTGCGTTGAAGGAGGATCCGGCTTTGGTAAAGGTTTCTCAACGCCGGGTCGTCTTTGACATAAGCCGCACACATATTCAGGTATCCTTCCGCTTCGTCATATTTTTTCTGAGAGGTTAAAAGCCTGCCGATGGACAGGGTGGCTTCCGGAAAAAATACCGTTTGCGGAAATTTTTTGATCGCCTCTTTATACCAATATATCGCGGCGGCAGTGCTGTCCTTCAGAGTGGCCAGCTGGGCTAGCTGGGTCAATGCATAATCGCCCATCAGGGGATCCGAGGAGGCCTTTTGCAGGTAAATCCATGCCGAATCAATGTAATGAAGGGACTTGTACGAATATCCGATCTTGAAAGTAAACAAAAAATCCTCGGTTATTCCCGGCTCCAGTTCTTTAGCAAAATTGAAATTAAGGATTGCATGGCGATAATCGCGTTGTTTGTAGAATTCATTGCCCCGCAATATGAAATTAGCGTATGGGCGATCGGAAGGGGGATACAGCAGATAGGGCATGGCGTCCACACCCAATACATTTTGACCGGACGCCGGCCCGCAAGAAATTACAATGAGGAAAAACACCGGCATGATGTGTCTAAGAAAAGATACCATTATGTCTTATTATCTTATATCGGATCGGGGTATTATAAAAATATTATAATGAATTGTATCGGTATTATCAAATGCTAAATCAGTGCGTCTCGGGGTATTAAGAGTTGATAATAATGTATAAATGTGATACTTTGGGGCGTTCATAATCGGAGAAATGAATGAAAACTGTCCTCGCAAAGATTGCTGAATTTTGCTATAAGCATGCCCGCTTGGTCATATTGTTTGTCGTCCTGATTACGCTGGTGTCGACATACTACATGATGCAGATACAGATCAGTACCAATAATTTCGATTTGCTTCCACAGGATTCGAAAATGATCAAAGAATTCTGGGAGGTTAACGAGGACTTTGGCGCGCAAGACCGGCATATTACTCTGATCGAAACGCCCGACTCGCTTCCGATGAATCCCGATCTGTTAAAATCTTTCGCTGTAAAACTGGACGAAGCGCTGATGCAGACCGGTTTGGTCGCGGCGATCAATTATTCTATCACCGATAATCAGAAAAACTTTGTCGAAGATTTTTTCATTAAAAACGGATTGCTGTATCTGTCGCAGTCCGATCTTGATTCCGTATTGCGTCGGTTTGAAGATCCGGATATTGAGCGGATGATACTGAATTGTAAGAATATCCTGAATGCCCCGGTTCCCCCGGACCCTTTGCTGAAAAAGGTTTTACGTGAGGACCCGCTTCTCGTTTCAGAGGTTTTTATACCCTATGTCGAAAAAATGTTGGGTCCGCAGAATGCGTCGCTCCTTAAGGATAAGGAAAGTTATTATTTGTCTAAAGACAAAAAGACTCTTCTCTTTTTTGTGAAACCGATTGGCGCATCTAATGACACTAGGTTCTGCGAAGCTTTTGTTGATCGCAATAAAACCATCTGCGACTCCATTCTGGAGTCGTTGGGTGAGGACGCAAATCGGGTACGTATATCTTTTGGAGGAAACTATGTTTCGGCCCTTTCTAATGCCCGTGCCGTGAAACAAGGCCTGATCGACAGTTCGTTTATCGTTGTAATTCTGATCCTTCTTTTATTCTATTTCTTTTACGGTAATTTCCGTTCGCTTTTTTTTATCACCGCCCCGATCATTGCCGGTGTAACATGGGTGTTTTGCATCGGCGATCTGATGTTCGAGAAATTCAACATCATTACGGCTGCTGCAGGAGCTATGTTATTGGGGCTTGGCGTCGATTATGCAATCCATATGTACAACCGGTTTGTTGAACAAGAAACGCACGCCAAACACAATACCGTTCTTCAAAACCTAATCATTACATTCGGGGAGACCGGGACTAGCGTTTTTTACGGCGCATTGAGCACGGCTTTTGTATTTGCGGTTTTAATGATCACGAAATTCAGAGGTTTGTATGAATTGGGGTTTATTGGAGGCATTGGTATTTTGATCCTTTTCGTTGCGGTTTTGATCTTAATGCCTGCGGAGATCAAATTGAGGGAGAGAAAACAAGCCAAGGGGAACTATCTGCAGTCGCTTTTGAGTCAGACGCTCGGGCTTTTGTCACGTTTCGTGTTACGGCACCCGAAATATATAACAACAGGTAGCATTATCATCAGTGCTTTTATGATTGCGGTTCTTTTCGGCGCCGTTCCGAGTCAGGACAAAGGTATTGGTGTTACGTTTGACGATAATATCGAGAATGTGCGAAGTAAGAACGACGTCGATGTTAAAATCATCAAGCGCCTTCAGGAAAAATTCGGCAGCCATTTCAAGCCTATCAGCGTAGTATGTTCGGCCAATTCGGATGATGCCCTCATTGGTAAATTGCGTTTGCTCAATGACAAGATGGATGAACTGGTTACGAAGGGCGTTGTTAAAGAATATAATTCGCTGCTGCGATACCTGCCTTCGGTTGAACATCAGCAGGTCAATCTTCAAAAAATCAGAAATCTTGACGTTGAAAGTATACTATTCAAGATCCGGCTTGAAATGTCCAAACAAGGATTGCGGATGAATTATTTTCGTTTGGACCGCCTTCGGAAAATGCTGACTGTCAACGAGCCCATTACGATCCACAGTTTTCAAAATGAAGGCTTCGGTGACATCATGCAGCATTATTATGTAGAAAAAAACGGTATGAAAAAGGTGGTCACTCAAGTTGAACTTACGGGTCAGACTTATGACATCAATATCGTCAACGATTTCATAAAAGATGTTGATACGGATCCTAAACTAGCTAAGGAAAACATCATCATTACAGGTATTCGTGTAGTGACCGCCGAGTTTTTAACATTGGTAAAAAAGGATTTTATTCTTGCTGTGATCGCCTCGCTTGTTGTTGTTCTTTTGTTGGTCGTGGTCAAATACTGGAAGTTCAGAGCGGTTATCGTATGCATGGTTCCGCTAACTTTCTCCATACTTTGTATCATGGGTGCGATGCGGTTGCTGGGCATTAAAATAAACTTTGTCAATATGATCTCGGTACCGCTTTTGATCGGTTCCGGCGTAGATTATGGTATATATATTATCTCGAGGTACCTTGAGGATCAGCGACACGATGTGTTTGCGGCTATACATGAGACCGGGCAGTCCATGTTCCTGTCATCATTAACTACGGTCATCGGTTTTGGCTCTCTGGTATTTGTTGACAATCAGGGCCTTGCCAGTTTAGGTTATATGTGTAGCATCGGTATTATTATTTGTGCGGTTTCGTCGGTCATAGTGTTGCCGGCAATGCTAAGATTGTGGGGAAAGAAAATTTGGAAAACTGCACAGGCCGATACCTTGCCGGCGTTAGAGGGACGCAAAATTTCAACCATAAAAAAATAGGGGCACAATGGCACCGATCAGAATCAAAAGCATTCATTATCTTATTATTTGGTTCTTTTTTATCTGGAGTTGTACGCCGCAGCCGATCTATCAATCGATTAAAAAACCTGATGCGTCAATTCAAAATGTATCGAAGAATACCGGATGGTTTGGTCCGGACAGTTCCAATACATCATCCGGAACCAATGCACAACAAGCGGTTACAACGGCTGCCGCTGTTCCGTTATCGGTAGGAGCTTTAACAAAGGATAAACAGGATGCGATGATGGCTGAAATACGTTCATGGATAGGAACGCCTTACAAATTCGGTATGGTCGAAAAAGGCAAGGGAACGGATTGTTCGGGTTTTGTGGGATCGGTATTCAAAAAAGTGCTGAATATGGATCTGCCGAGACAGTCCGCTGATATGTACGGCATAGGGGAATCGGTTGCGCAAAAAAATCTTAAATTCGGGGATCTTGTCTTTTTTCAGAATACCTATAAAGGCGCAAAAGGCGCTTCGCATGTTGGTATTTATGTCGGCGAAGACAGGGTAGCTCATGCGAGTACGACTGTCGGAGTGACAATATCAGACTTGGCCGAAGATTATTATAAGAAACACTATCTGGGCTGCAGAAGAATATTGAAGAACTAGCCTATATAAGGGTAGGGACCGAAGAGACGGCCCTATTCCCAATGAGATTTATTTCTTTGATTTACTACCGTCTGTGAAGATCGAGTCGATGATCCGGGCCAATTCTCTTATCTGATAAGGTTTTGTCAGTACATTGACGAAACCAAATTTTTTAAAGTTAGCCATGATAGGGTCGTTGGAATATCCGCTGGAGACAATGGCCTTAACATTTGGATCGAAAGCTTTCAATTGTTTTATCGTTTCTTCTCCGCCCATTCCACCGGGGATCGTCAGGTCCATGATCACAACATCAAAAGGTGAACCCATATTTTTATGTTTGATATACAGCTCAACTGCTTCTTTACCGTCTTTCGCCGTGGCCACCTGATAACCTAGTTCCGTAAGCATGGCCTCGCTCATTTCGACAATGATTTCTTCATCATCCATGATCAGGACTTTTCCGTGTGCCGGTTCTGGGCGGCTTTCCTGGACCTTTTGTAAGGGCATGATGTTTTTCGACGCGGGCAACACAATGTAAAAAATCGTTCCGGTTCCCTTGGCTGATTCTACCGTAATAGCGCCTTCGTGGTTTTTGATAATGGAATAGGATGTGGCCAGGCCTAAACCGCTCCCGCTTTTTTTTGTAGTGAAATACGGATCAAAAATCTTCTGAAGGTTTTCAGGAGCAATACCGATGCCCTGATCACGGATAGCTATTTTGATGTAATTTCCTTTCTTTAGGTGCACACCATACTTTGTATTATCGGAATCAAAGATGATATTGTTTGCTTCGATATTGATCACTCCGCCGTTTGGCATAGCCTGTCTTGCGTTAATGACGAGGTTATTGATCACCTGACTCATCTGTCCGGCATCCATGTCCACCGGCCAAAGGTTAGGCGAGATAGCGAATTCGCAGCGCGCATTGGATCCCGCTGAAGAAAAGCTGGCGGAATCACGAAGCAAATCCGAAATGCTTGACGTTCTTTTGACGGGAGCGCCGCCTTTGGAAAAAGTGAGTAGTTGTTGAGTCAGGTCACGTGCTCTTTCGGAAGCCTTTTCAGCCCGGGTAAGCAGTTCCAGCGATTTTTCCTTGTTGCCGTGCTCCAGCTTCATCTTAGACATCGAAATATTTCCAAGGATCGCCGACAAAATATTATTAAAGTCATGGGCAATACCGCCGGCAAGAATGCCAATAGATTCTATCTTACGGGCTTTGAGTAATTCTTCTTCCATTTTCAATCGGTCCGTTGTATCACGAAAAACAACGACCACACCGAGCAAGTTTCCCTCTTTGTCCTGTATGGGAGCTGCATTATCCGTTATAATTCTTTTTTCATTGGTCTTGGGCAGGATCAGCACATGGTCGGTCGCGTCGGCAATACGTTTGGTTTGAAGCACTTTGTCAACGGGGTATTCGATGATCTCTTCTGTTTTTTCCGAAGCCAGCCTAAGTATCTGCTGTATTGGTCGCCCCATAGCTTCTTCTTGTGTGACGTGTGTGGTTATTTCTGCGCTGCGATTCATAAGCACCACACAACCCTGTGTGTCCGTCGTTATTACTCCTTCCCCAATCGACCGCAGGGTGACCAGTAGTCTTTCTTTCTCTTCCGCCAGAGCTTCATTGGCCTTTTTTCTTTCTGTAATATCCCGGAAATTGAATACCACGGTCTTGATACTGGGTTCGGAAATCAGGTTATTGGCAATTCCTTCCATCCACCGCCATGTTCCGTCCTTATGCAGCATTCTGAACTGCAAAGTCATCACTTTTCTGGGGTGTGTGATAAGTTCCTTGAATAAGGTCTCAGCCAGGAAACGATCATCCGGATGAACGAGTTGAAATAGATTTCCGCTTACCATTTCATCAGGCGAATAACCTACAACGTGCTGAAGTGAAGGACCGGCATAGAGAACGGTACCCTCGGCGGATATCATGGTAATCGCATCCGAACTGTTTTCAATCAAAGAACGAAACCGTTTGTCGCTTTCTCTGAGGGCATCTTCAGCTTCTTTTCGCTGAGTAATATCCCGGTAATTGAATACCACAGCCTGTACACTCGGTTCGTGAGTCAGGTTATTGGCTACACCCTCCATCCAACGCCATGAGGTGTCTTTATGTTTGATGCGGAATTGTAAAGACTGCACACTTCCTTCTTTTTTTCTTAAGAAGGTCATCTGTTCGAGCACTTGGGAAAGGTCGTCCGTGTGGATGAGGTCGAATACATTGGTACCGACAAATTCATTGGCAGAATATCCCAGCACGCGATTTGTGGAACGGCTGGTATAGAGAACAATACCGTATGGATTAATCAGTGAAATGGCGTCGGAAATATTTTCCAGCAGGGCTCGGAAGTGTTTGACGCTTTCGCGCAAGGCCTCTTCGGCGCGCTTACGTTTCGTGATCACGCGCGCGGCGATGAGAATATGAATGACCTGCCCCTTATCGTCTTTGGCGGCATTCCATTGGGATTCAATATGCTTATACTCATCGTCCTGGACCAACAGGCGGTATTCGATCCTCTTGTCGGTGTTGCTTTTCAGGACATCGCGAAAAGCCTGCAAAGCCGCACCGCGATCGCCGGGATGAATATCTTCAAAAAAATCTCTTCCCGGCTCAACCTTTTTGTTTTGCATCAGCAGGTGATACGAAGAAGAACAATAGTCAATCTGGCCTTGTGAATTCAAAATGATCAGGATGTCCGATAAGTTAGAATCAAACAGCCTGAATCTCTCAGCGTCCTTCTTAATACCGTCATTTACGGCAGGCGCGATTTCGGTGTCTTTGTATTTAAGTAAAGCGGTCTGAAAGGATGGTCCCAGGCGTTCAAGGTTATTCTTATAAATATAGTCGTGAGCTCCCAGCCGGTAACAGGCTACGGCTGTCTCTTCATTATTGGGTTGAGTGAGTATGATGACCGGAAGCCGGGGATATATCTCTTTGGCGATCTTCAATACCGTCAATCCGTTCAACGCAACTACATTGAAATTAGAGATGACAACGTCCGGTTTGAAATCAACAAGATGCTCCTTCAACTCGTTCTCATTGGACACTTGTTTCAGTTTGAATAGGATCTGAGCGGATAAAAGCGAACTGATGATTTGTTTGGCTTCTGACAGAGAATCTTCAACAAGCAACACGCGTATCTCATTGTTCATCGAACGCCCCGACCAAAGTTATAATGAAACTGAATAACTCTAATTTAACAAAACGGCTTCGATTTTACAAGAGTTACTAAAGTATCAAGAAGTATTGCCGATAGTGCAAACCGTTTTATTTGAGAATGGCTCTCAAAAGGTTAAGAAATTCACGGCCATCGTTTTGAACAAGACGGAAATTCTTATAAGCGCTCTTATATGACGGATTGATTTCGTAGGCTTTTTTGAACTGACTCATGGCTTTGATGAACAAATTACGGCACTGGATCAAATATACCGTGCCGAGTGAGTTATGGAGGTCAGCGTATTTCGGGTTCTCTTCGACACCCTTTTCCAAACGAATTCGGTAGTCGGATAGTACTTTTTCGTCTTTTCCTGCGCCGCCAAAAAGGAATTTAAGGTAAAATCCATGAATCGTTTCATCAAGATTTGGTTTCTGTATCGCGTCCTTTATTTCTCTGAGGGTTTCGACGGCTTGAGGCAGTTCATCGGTTTGAGTCAGTTTGACTGCTTTTTCAAAACGATACGTATAGAATCGGTAACCGGAAAATTCAGGGACGGTGGTGGCAAGTTTTTGCAGGCTTTCGATCACGCTTGTTTTTCTCACAGATATTGGGGGCAAATTCTGCGCATCAGGGCTATTCTTGACACTTTCGAGCATAAGCATCGCTATGTTGAGTTGCGGTTCAAGATAACTTGGATTAATCTTGAGAGCCGTCTGAAATTGAACTAACGCTTCTTCGTACTTCTTCGCCTTACCCAACACAATGCCAAGGTTATTTCTAAGATCGGCATAATTCGGCTCCATGTCGACCGCTTTACGAAGGATGTCAATTGCATTGGGCAGGTTTCCTTTTTGTGAAAACGCGATCCCCAGATTGCTGTAGGATTCTACCAATTCCGGGTTTTTTTCAACGGCCTGTTCAAATTCAACTACAGCTTCATCCATGAGGCCTTTTCGCATGAAAAGGAGGCCCATTTTATTATGTGAGATGGAATGTTTGACCGTCCGGATCTTTTCGCGGATAAAGAACAAGAGTTCAATTTCCCAAGCAATGTCCTGATGAAATGAAGTAACCGCTTCCTTGAAATCTTCCGCCGAGATATTCTTCAATCCGTCGTCCAGCTTTTTTCTTTGGACCATTACAACACGGCCGGCATCAAATATTTCAGACTGCATGGTCAATCCGGAAATATTGGCAGCGGTTTGAATGTGGAATATCTTTCCACCGGCAAATACATTGCTATTTATTCCAATTTGTTCCATCAAAATTTCTTCTGACTCCTTTAAATGACTATTCGATAATAGGCTAACGTAATTTAGATTAATACAACAAACGTGCCGATTAAGCGCATCAGATTAATACATTATTATTAATAGAATTACATTCATGTTTTAATTGCAAGAACTATGGCTGATTTCAAGTTTGTCTCTAAAAAGCAACAGGCATTTCAAACCTCTTGGTCGCATTGCTGCGACACGGATAAATTAACAGAATATAGGTCATTTCAAATAGGCATTTTAACGTATTTCGTATTGTAAAAGAATAATGGGTTTAATATCTTTAGGCAATCAATCTGACGCAAATCAAGAGTTAGGATGTCAATGAAAGAACATGAAACTTGGATGCAATATGCATTCAAAGAAGCTGAAATAGCTTATGAGAAAAACGAAATTCCTGTTGGCGCGGTTGTTGTTTTTGAGAATCGGATCATCGGCAGGGGACATAATCAGATTGAAATGCTGCAAGATCCGACCGCGCATGCGGAAATGATTGCCATAACGTCCGCAGTAGCGACCATAGGCTCCAAATGGTTAAACGGGGCTTCGCTTTACGTTACATTGGAACCTTGCGCAATGTGCGCCGGAGCCATCGTCCTTGCGCGGATGGAAAAAGTAATATTTGGCGCCTACGACGTCAAAACCGGTGCCTGCTCTTCGCTTTATAAAATCGTTCAGGATGAAAGGTTAAATCACCGCGCCGATCTTGTCGAAGGTATCATGGAGGAGAAATGTTCGGCTATTCTGAAGGATTTTTTTGTAAAGTTGCGAAAACGTGATCCGAACGCAAACTGATCATTTATTATTTTTGATCGTCCGATAAAACTCGATGGTCTTGCTCAATCCTTCCCGAATATCTACCTTAGGTTGCCATCCCAAAATTCTTTTTGCTTTGCTGATGTCCGGGCGGCGCACGGTAGGGTCATCCTTGGGCAATGGTTTAAAACTAATCTTACTGGAGCTTTTTGTCAATTCGATGATGAGTTCGGCAAATTGAAGGATCGTCATTTCATGCGGATTTCCGATATTGACCGGCCAGTGCTCATTGGATTGCATCAGACGGTATATGCCGTCAATGAGGTCGCTTACATAACAAAAAGATCTTGTTTGTTTTCCTTCGCCAAAAACGGTTATGGGTTCGTTTCGGATAGCTTGATTTATGAATGAAGGGACAACGCGCCCGTCATTGGGCCGGTTGCGCGGGCCGTAGGTGTTAAATATCCGCACAATACGCGTATCTACGTTGTGAAAGGTATGATAAGCCATGGTCATGGCTTCGGCAAAACGTTTGGCTTCGTCGTATACGCCGCGCGGGCCGACGGGGTTAACATTTCCCCAGTATTCCTCATGCTGAGGATTGATCAACGGATCGCCGTAGGTCTCTGAAGTAGACGCAAGTAGAAACCCTGCATTTTTGTTTTTAGCGAGACCCAGCGCTTTATGAGTTCCCAAAGAACCAACTTTGAGCGTCTGGATCGGCAATTCCAGATAATCGATCGGGCTGGCCGGGCTGGCAAAGTGAAAGACAAAATCAACAGCCCCGTCGACGTAGAGGTAATTGGTTACGTCGTAGTGAATAAAAGTGAATTCCTTACTGCGTATATGTTCGATGTTGGAGATGCTGCCTGTGATGAGATTATCGATACAGATCACCTCATGCCCTTCGGCGAGCAAACGATCACACAAATGCGAGCCCAAAAACCCGGCGCCGCCGGTAACCACGATTCTCATGTCTTTCTCCGATGTATAGAATGATTTTTATTTCAATATTAAATTTCTCTGCGTAAACGTGCCGCCGGGATCATCATTTGCTCGCGGTATTTCGTGATGGTTCTTCGTGCGATAGGCGTGCCGCGTTCGGTAAGGAGCCTAGCCAAGTCTTCGTCGCTCCACGGTTTTTTCTTATCTTCTTCATCCACCACTTGTTTAAGAAGCGCTTTGATCTGCTTTGTGGAGATATCTTCGCCTTCGGAATTGGTCATGCCGGTCGAAAAGAAATACTTCAATTCGAATACGCCGTAATCGGTTTGTGCATATTTGCCATTCGTAGCCCGGCTGATCGTTGATATATCCATACCGATCCGCGTTGCGACGTCCTCGAGCTTCATCGGCTTGATGAATTCAATTCCTTTCTCAAAGAAGTCATGTTGCAGCTCCACGATCGTTTCAACCGTGCGGAAGATGGTATCGCGCCGGCGGTAAATGCTGTTGATCAGCCATTTTGCAGCTTCCAGTTTATTCTTGATGAATTCTTTGGCGTCTTTTTTCGATTTGTTTTTCTCGAGCATCATCTTTTTGTAAGCATGATTGATGCGCAGTTTTGGAACGCCATAATCGTTTAAGATGATCTCGAATTTGTTATTCACTTTCTTTATAATCACATCCGGCGTGATGTAATTTTGTTCCGGCTTGATATAACCGTCGCCCGGTTTCGGGTTGAGCCTGAATATCTCTCCTATAACGCTCTTTATGGATTCCATAGGGATCTTGAGCTGGCGGCTCACCTTATCGTAACGGCGGTTGATGAAATCCTCATAAGCTTCTTTTACGATCCGGATGGAGAGGGATGTCCCATTATCATAAAAATTTTGCTGTGCGCGTTCGAGCTGGAGCAAAATGCATTCTTTAAGATCACGTGCGGCAATTCCGGGCGGATCCAGCGTCTGTACTACTTTCAAAACCTTTTCAACTTCTTCCGAGCCAACACGCAGTTCCCCTGCGATTGCCTGAACCGGATCCAATTTTATAGCCGGCCTGTTTCTTTTTTGAGGCTCTTTCTCAGGAGTTTCGACAACGATGGGTTCTTGCTGGCCAAATGAAATTTTATCGTCCCGGAAATCATCGGCCGCATCGGTAAAATTCTGTATGTCAGTACTCTTACCTGGATCCGAAACGGCTTCATCATATACCAAATAGCCGTCTTCATTGATATTCCAAATGATATATTCACCGATCTCAAACTCTTTTTCATTAAGAGGAGTAAAACGAAGCTGTTCTAACAAAAAATCAGCCAGCGTTTTTTGATCCGGCTGTATCCATTCCGTTTCATCCTCTTCATGGCTGAAATCTCGGGGTGTTTTAACCTCAAAATTATTCTCATCATTCAGAAATTTGTCCCAGTCTACCTCTTCCTCTTCCTTTTTTTCCTTTTCTCGCTCAGCTTTGAGGGCTTCTTCTTCCTTTTCTTTTTCGTCTTTTTCTTGTTCCTGGAGGAGTTCTTGTTTTTTCTCTTCTTCCTGCTCCAGTTCCAATTCCTCATCCTGTTCCAGAACCTCTTCCAGTTCCTGAGACTCCTCAAGAAGGGGATTCATTTCAAGTTCCTGTTTCAGCCTTTGTTCAAGCTGCTGGAGGGGCAGTTGGAGCAGACTCGACAGCAGGATCTGCTGCGGGGTCATTTTCATCTGCTGGCTTAATATTTGTTTCATTCCCTGGGCCATTCGCCGGTATCTCCTTAGTCTCTGAGCTTGAATTTGTCGCCGAGGTACAGTTTGCGCGCTTCCGGATCTTCGGCAAGATATTCGGCAGAGCCGCTTTTCAAAACCCGTCCGTCAAAGAGCAGGTAGGCGCGATTGGTGATGGCGAGCGTTTCGTGAACATTATGATCCGTAATAAGGATCCCGATCCCGCGCTCACGCAGGCCTTTTACGATGGATTGAATATCTTCAACCGCAATAGGATCGATGCCGGCAAAAGGTTCATCGAGAAGTAGAAAGCGGGGATTGGTGACCAAAGCGCGCGCAATTTCGGTTCTGCGCCTTTCGCCGCCTGAGAGTGAATAACCTTTGCTCTTCGCAATGCGTGTGATCGTCATATCTTCCAGAAGTTGTTCGAGGCGGCGTTTTCTTTCCTGGCGCGTCAGATTCAGAGTTTGCAGAATGGCCATGATATTCTGTTCCACGGTCAGCTTTCTGAAAATTGAAGCCTCCTGCGAAAGATAGCCGATACCCATACGCGCACGGCGGTACATTGCCATTTTTGTGATGGGGTTTTCATCGAGGAATATCTTGCCTAAGTTGGGTTTGATCATGCCTGTGATCATGTAAAACGTCGTGGTTTTCCCTGCACCATTAGGACCAAGCAATCCTACGATCTCGCCTTGTGTTACCGTTATATCAACTCCGTTGACAACGCTTCGGCCCCCGTATTTTTTGACCAGTCCTTCCGCACGCAATGTCTTTTTTATTTCATGCGCATGATCGATGTAATCCGATTTTATCTCTGCGATATGTGAATGCGCATGAATGCCGGCTGACCCGGAATTTTCTATAAATGAATCATCCTTCATGGTTATTTTCCTGCTTTTTCTTCAAATTTTTCCGGGAAGTAGGTACCCTCCGTCCCTCCTTCAACCTTGAACCGCGCCAGTTTTCCTTCCTCATTAAAATATAAATTGATCTTTGGGCCGGAAATTTCATTGACCCCTTCTTTATTCTCGAGATAATAAAGATTGTAGGCATTTCCCTTTGCCTCGAGCATACGGACTTTATTGTCGTCAATATACATGGTCATTTCTTTGGCTCGAAGACGGTGTGTTTTTTTTGTGCGGACATCGGCTTCCGAAGATGCTTCGCTATGGCCTTTGACATAAATGGTTCGAATCTGTTTGTTCCTGAACTGTACTTGCATCGTATCGCCGGTCATGATGTTCCTTTCATAGGTCGCGCGCGGCTCCATTTCGAGCATCAGATTCTCTTTCTTTGTCAAAAAGGTCGCTTTTTGAGAAACGGTATGGAGCTTTTCGCGGACAAAAGATACGCTGTCTTTAATAACCACTTTATTCTTATCAATGAATGACTCCACAAATAGACCTTTGGCGGTCAGGTGGTCGATCGGTTTATTGCGAATGGGCTTTCCCAGGCTGTCAAGAAGTGGAGTTGAACTCAGCCCGCGGCTCATCCGCGCGGTATTTTGGCCTTTGTACACGGAACTGTCAAATTGGATCATGTAGGG
>CAZHUW010000059.1:0-16760 GCA_964535295.1 uncultured Bacteroidota bacterium | reverse complement strand
AAGGGTATCATCTGTTCAACCGCTTTGAGTTCAACAATGATCAGATCGTTAACAAGTACGTCAAGCTTCAGACTCCCGCCAAGGTCTTTCCTTTATACAGCACAGGAACATGGATCTGGGATCTTACATGCGATCCTGCATTTTTCAATTCATCAATAAAACAAGATTCATAAACTGATTCCAATAAACCCGGTCCGATATGCTTATGGACTTCAATAGCATATCCTATGATCTTGAATGAAATGTCATTAATAGATTTTTGAGTATACATTACTCTGTGTTCTCCGTGGCTTGCCCTGAGCTTGTCGAAGGGCTCCGTGGTTTGCTTTCATTTTCGTTTGAATCTGATCTCCAGCCATCCGTTATGATACTCGGCCCCTTCGGTCTTTAGCAGCGACAAGGAGTCCGGTAATACGAATGACCTTATCTGATTGCCGATCGTCACGATCAGTTCATTACCCCTCGAAACCACATCCACATTGTTATTTTCGACAAAAGGCATCTTGATAGCAAATACTTTTTCTTTTCGTGCCGAATAAACACGGATCGGCTTTTCGGCGTAAAATAATTGCGCAGGATCCTGATCCTTATAGATCATTTTTCCAAGTTCGTCAAGCCTGGAAACGCCGATCACTTCATCTTTGAGATAAGGGACTTCTGTAATAGGAAGCGGTCTGAAATTATCATAGATCGTCTTCAGGTTATTACGCTGTGTTATTTGCAGGTCTTTAAAATAACCCTGAAGGCCTTCCTTCGGAATGACACGGTTGATGATGATGTGGTCGGTGATCATTCCGAAAAGATTAAGATAGGTCCATGCGCGCTGGGATTCGCTGATCACCATTTTTTCCGGGTTGAGAACGAGGCGCGTGGAGGTGACCGATTCCTGTTCGAACAGCTTACGCATATCGAGCAGTTTTTCCAAAACCAGTTCCCATGAATGCGTCACGGATTCCGGCGCCACGACCGCGCGTAATGATTTTGACATTTTAGACGCGGGGCGGATCACGGGCGACACAATGTATTTTTCGAGATAACGTGTGATCTTCAGCGCCATGGACACGATCTGCGGCAGGCTCAGGAGCCTTAAGCTTTCGCCGGTCGGCGCCATGTCGATGATCAGCACATCGTATTTGCCGGAGTCGTAGAATTCTTTGATCCGGAGCAGGCTGAACAAGTTATCCATGCCGGGTATGATGGCCAGTTCGCCCGCAATGGCATCTTCCGCTCCCAAAGTCATGATCAGTGATGAAAGGTATTCTTTGATGTGGCCCCAATTAGTGTCCAGTTCATGAAACGCGTCGATCTCGATGCCGTCGAGGTTTTTAGCGATCGGCTGAACGGCGCGGGCGAGGTTGATCTGAAACGTATCGGAGAGACTGTGTGCCGGGTCGGTTGAAATTATAATGGTTTTATAGCCAAGTGCGGCCGTGCGCAGGGCCGTTGCGGCAGCGGTAGTGGTTTTACCCACACCGCCTTTTCCGGAAAAAAAAATAACGCGTAATTTCTTCAAACGCTTTTGCTCACTGTCCTAAAATGGATAACATGTCTTCTTCAACCGAACGTTCAGGATACTCCGTAATGCGACCGATCTCTTTCTCATTTTTCAGAAAAACCATCGTAGGAACCCGCCGGATAGAATATTTTACAGTAAGCTCTTTCTTGTCTTTTTTTGTGCGGTCCAGAGCAATTATCGTATAGGTCAGATTAGGTTTTCCTGCAACATTTAACACTTTTAGAAAATAAGCCGCGTTCCTTTTGGAATCGCCGCACCAGGTCCCGATAAATATCTCGATATGGGTGTTTTCAGAATAGTTCCTAAGTGCCCGTATAACCGAGTCTATAGGCGTGTATGCGTCATAATTTTTCTTAAAAACAGGGAATTCGCGAAAGAGTTCTGTTTGGTCTATCATGCCGATGAGCATGGATTCATTGTTAATGTTCTGCAGATGCGTCACACTTGCTGCGCAGGATTGAATCCAAAGAGCGATCAGAATAATAATAGATCGGTTCATATCAAGCCTTCTTTTTGCGGCCGGTGATCATGGATACCCAGATGCTTATTTCGTAAAGAATGATCATAGGCGCGGCGACGACAAACAACGTGATCATGTCCGTAGTGGGCGTTACAATTGCCGCAATAACCAAACTTGCAACAGCCGCATGACGCCAGTATTTACGCATAAATTTATGCGACAGAACACCAATCTTGGTCATGAAAAAAGCGAGAACGGGTAGTTCAAATGTTAGGCCCGTGATCAGCATAAATCCGGTCACAAATCCCAAATAGGAATCGAGGTCGATCATATTCTCAATGACAATTCCCAATTCCTTATCGATATCTCCCATACTCAAAAGGAAATTAAGCGTAATGGGTATGACGACCAGAAATGAAAAAAGGGCGCCGATAATAAAGCAGATCGTGGCCGATAAGATGATCGGGATCGCATAACGGCGTTCTTTTCTTCTAAGGCCGGGTGAGATAAACCGCCACAGTTGAAATAAAATAATGGGTAAACTCAGAATGATCCCGCTGATAAGCCCGACCTGGATCTTGACCATCATGAGACCCTGAACCTGAGTGATAACCGGGCGCATCATCTCGATCGGCGGTTTGATGTTGGGAATGATCATGGGCGGGTACAGCAGGAGTTTGATGATATCGTTACTGAACACGAATGAAATCATCATCATGATCAGAACCGAGAACACGGCTTTGATTAGTCGGCTCCGCAATTCGGCTAAATGGTCCAGAAAGGACATCGGTTCCCCGTTACTCTCTATTTCGCCGTTCTCGTTTTCTTTAAGTTCTTTAGCCATAATTCAAATTCCGGATCAAAACAGCCGTTCGTATTTTTCTTTTGAAAAGGCAGAATTTTCTTTCTTCAGCCAATAAGAAGCGGCATTCTTGTTGATCTTCTTGTCCAGGAGATCTTTGCCGAGCAATCGCATGATGAACCCGATCGGTATGAAAAACAAAATGAACATCAACGTTAGGATCAGTTTGGAGATAAAGTAGCCAATGATGATCGCAAGCACGGTCATGCCCTTGTACAGCGGCATTAAAACAACTGTTACCAATGTCGCCACTAGAGCCATGAGGATTCCGCCGCCGCCAAACCATATCCAAAGAGGATTACTTTTATACCACATCCAGCTGCCTATAGCCAGTAAGATGACCGAAAAAATGATACCGAATTTTCTGACGGTCTGTTTGTCACTGACCATTTCATGTATCTCATAACGGATATCTTTGATAATTTCTTTCACGTCTATTCCTTTGGTTGAATAATTTTTATGTTAAATGCCAATTTAGTCGAGTTCGAATTCTTTCATCCATTCTTTATTGTCCTCGACGGCCTTTTGTTGGGTTTTGTCCAAGACATAATTGCCGAGTACCAGGTAATCCATTTCTGTCCGCATGAAACAACGGAATGCGTCTTCCGGCGTGCAAACGATCGGCTCGCCCCGCACGTTAAACGACGTATTGACGATCACCGGACAACCGGTCTTTTCATAAAACGCATGGATCAGTTCATAATAAGCCCCGTGCGTGTCTTTATGAACGGTCTGAATGCGCGCCGAATAGTCAATATGCGTCACGGCAGGAATACCGGACCGGGGTATATTGAGTTTTTCGATGCCGAATAGTTTTTGTTGCTCCTCGGTCATCGGTATTCTTTTCTCTTCTTTAACGTCCGCTACGAGCAGCATGTATTTGCTGTCATAATTCATGTCAAAATATTCGTCGACCTTTTCGCGCAGCACGCTTGGGGCAAAGGGGCGGAAAGATTCGCGGTATTTGATCTTCAGGTTCATTACCGACTGCATCTTGGCCGAGCGCGCATCTCCGATGATGCTGCGCGATCCGAGCGCACGCGGGCCGAACTCCATTCTTTCATGGAACCATCCTACTACTTTCTCCTGCGCAAGCGCATCGGAAATCTTATCGATCATGGCCGGCCTTGTCAATTTTGTATGCGGTATGTTTTTATTCTTCAGGAATGCGTCGATATATTCATCGGAATAATTGGGCCCGAGGTACGATCCCTGCTGGGTATCGTCCGTCTCATTGCACGTTCTTGGGTTACCGAGATATTGGTGCCAGACGAACAACGCGGCGCCCAATGCGCTTCCGGCATCGCCGGCGGCGGGCTGGATCCAGATGTCATCGAAGATCTTTTCTTTGAGTAATTTGCCGTTGGCCACGCAGTTCAGCGCTACGCCGCCCGCAAGACAAAGCCGCTTCTGCCCGGTAACTTTGCGTATATGTTTTGCAATACGCATCATGATCTCTTCTGTTACAACCTGTACGGATCGCGCCAGGTCCATTTCCCGCTGCGTCATCCAGGTTTCCGGTTCTCTCGGAGGACCGCCGAAAAGCTGATGGAATTTTTCATTCGTCATGGTAAGTCCGGCCGCAAAATTAAAATAGTCCATATTCAGTTTGAAACTGCCGTCCTCTTTGAGGTCGATGATATGTTTATAGATCAGATCAACGTATTTAGGTTCACCGTAAGGGGCAAGACCCATGACCTTATATTCACCCGAATTGACTTTGAATCCGGTATAATAAGTGAATGCTGAGTAGAGAAGACCCAGGGAATGCGGAAAGTGGATCTCGTAATCTATGGTTACCTGGTTTCCTTTACCGATGCCGAAGCTCGTGGTCGTCCATTCACCGACTCCGTCGATGGTCAGGAATGCGGCTTCGGAATACGGAGATGGAAAAAAAGCCGCTGCCGCATGGGACTCGTGATGTTCGGGATAAATGATCTTGCCTTTAAATCCTTTTAAAGAATCCATGATCAGTTCCGGCATCCATAATTTCTTCCTGATCCACTGAGGTATGGCTTTCATGAACGAATTAAGACCGAAAGGGGCATAAGCGAAATACGTACGAAGAAGGCGTTCAAATTTCACCAATGGTTTTTCATAGAAAGCCACATAATCGATCTGGCCGACGTCGATACCCGCCTGTTTTAGACAGAATTGGACGGCGCCATGAGGAAAATTGTCGTCATGTTTTTTACGGGTAAATCTTTCTTCTTGCGCCGCCGCGACTATATGGCCGTCTTTTATCAGTGCGGCTGCGGAATCGTGATAGAAACATGAAATGCCGAGGATATACATTCTATTGTTTACCTTTCGAATTTAATTGAATCAGTCAATGTTTTAAAAATTTCATCTGCGATCAATTGGTGGCCAAATTCATTGGGATGGCCTCCGTCTACAAACAATTCTTGCGAACGGTTTTGGCGAAAGATGTCCATGGCGCTGATTCTTAACAATCGATTTCTATCGGCAACCGTCATCATGGCGTTTTGATGTCTGGAGTATTGAATACTGTCGTTAAGAATCTGATTCTTTGTAACAGTAATGAAAAAAACCGTCTTAATTTTGTTCGCAAGACATATATCGACTATTTGCTGCAGATTGTCTTGATATAACCGGAATGCGGTTGTGTCGATCCAGGTCTTATCCTCGGTGATACGTTTTGCCAATTGGACATACTGATGTGAAAAATTGTGTTCAACGACATAATGGTACAGCGCTATATTCCGCAGAAAATTCTTCACACGTAAGGAAGTAAATACTTTGTCTTTCAACTCCTGCGGACTGGACGGATTGACACGTTTACCTTCATTAAAAGTGTGACTGATAATGATCATATCGGGATTCCATTTTATGCCGTCCGATTTAAGATACTCCAATTCCTGAGCAATAGAATACCCAATAACACCGCCGTTAATCACTTCGAATGTCCGTTGACCTGGTACAGTGTTAAGTTTCTTTTCTAGAAGTTTTGAATACATTTCTTCCTGGCCGACGCCCCAGCCATACGTGCAGGAGTTGCCCAACACCAGCACACGATAGACATTTTCCGGCTTTTCAATGGTAAATTCTCTGTCTCTGAGTCCTGCAGAATTAATGTGAACCGGCTTGAGACCGTATTTTGTGTAGGTCTCCTGATTCGGCTTGAGCCGCCAGATCATATTCTGATCGGGTAAGTATGTTTCTACGTTACCGAAACCCATCAGTCGCAGGACAATTTCTATGACAACCAAGGTCAAAAAAATGGTTGCTGCGGCAATATACAGATTTTGTTTCAAATGTCGGTTCCTTCGCGTTTTATTTTCTAACACGTCAGTTTTTCTAAAGCTCCGTGGAGGTATAAACAGGGAGTATCCATTTTAAGCGTAACTCGTAAAACAGAAACCTTTTGTTTCGTTTGGCAATGTGCTCAAAATTAGAAAAGTCATCAAAACCGACGAAGGCCTGAAGAGAAACAGTGTTTGAATGCTGATATAAAGCTCCGGCTGAAAGATGCAAATTACGTTGTACAATCCCCGAAGGGAAAGCGAGTTTCACAAAGGTTGAATCTTCAAAATCATTGGAAGAAAGATTTCTTGAACCTTGCCGCTCGATCGCGGCATCAATTTCAAATATCCACTTCGGTACTGGAAAATACTTCACATTGAGATTCCAAGAATCGCCGTCATTACTATCATTGCCGAGTCCACGTCCGTTATACGTGTAGGATTGCCATGGCCGCTTTTGTTTTACATTATACGTATAACTGCCGACGCCTTCGTAGCTTGCCGTCCACTGGGAATTTATTATAAACAGATCGTTGCATTGAACGCTCAACAATAAACCGAGGCGATCGGAAGATGTTTTCCGGTTGGGTGCCGGTTTATCCGGTCCATCCAGTATAAAATCATCGATCAATACCTGGCCGGAAAGATTAAAAGACTTGAGAGGGATATAAAAATCAAAAGCGAGATTTTCGTTGGCTTCTTTTTTATCATTTAGCTGAGCATTCATGAAAATTGAAAACGGATTTGTATACGAGAACTCGATCGATTGTTCGGGCCCTCCGTAGACCACTGTTTCTGAAAAACCGAGATTGACACCGTTATTGAATTTAAGGTCCAAACGATGGGCCGAAAAATATCGGTCGGATGACTGGCCGAGGTAGGTTACGGGATCCAGTTTAGCAAATACACTGTGAAAGGCAATGTGTTTCGTCGAGAAATTGAGGCCAATCTGATCGTAGGTATACGGGTTGTCAGACAAAATCAGGCTCTTCCTTGGAGACGGTCCCCAATTCTGAGCCGTTCGTCCGGCAAAAAAATTGAATCTTCCGAAATTAAAGATACCGTATCCGTCCTCAAGCCGGGCTGCAAGCCAATCTGTTTTCCGGCCGGTGTATGCAGGATCGTTCAATAACCCGTTGTCAACCCTGCCTCGTATGGCCACTGCAAGATGTGCCATGATGAAATTCACTTCCGGATTAACGTACACATCCGTCTCAAAATGATGATATTGTGAATAGTTTTTAATGCCGAATTCAGTATTTATTTTCGTAAATGTTTCTTGCTCATCGGCTGCCATTGTGAGGTGCTTGATTTCTTTATCAAATTCCTCCTTCAGGATCTTGACCCAGTATGTTTCTGAAACGGACAAATCTTCTTCACTCAAATTGATCAGCGCATTCGCAATATCCGTTCGGTTATAGGGCTTTAAAGAATAAAATAATTCCCTGAAATAGCCGCGGTCCTGCAGGAGTTGGATATACTTGTAGGTCCAATGATCGGTATAAAGCAAAGTTGATCTCAAATTGTCAACTTGGGATTTGTTTATCTCCTGTGATAAAACGGAAAGCACAGGCAACCAACACAGCAGGACAACTATGGAGAGTCTGTTATTGATTATCACCGGTTTGACCTGTCATTGGTGGAGTAGCAGTTGTTTTCTCTTGAGGGTCCTTTTCGTCACTCAAAGGCGGTTTCGCATAGGATAAGAACCTGACGAATACAAATGCGAACATCGCGACGAAAAAAAGCACACCCATGATGAATTTGTTCGATTTATTGAACGCGGCAAATAAAAATGCCATGGACGCAAAAAACAGGCAGATAATGTACAGCACTATGACGGTCTTTTGGTGGCTGTAACCGTATGAAAGGAGAACGTGATGTATATGTTCCCGGTCCGCAGTGAAAATATTCCGTTTCGCTCTTGCCCGGCGAACAATTGCCAAGGCCGTATCCAATACCGGATATCCTAATGCAATAAAAGGGACCAGTATAGCAAAACTAACGGCCGATTTTTGTGAACTCACAAGGCCCAACGCAGCCAGTACAAGGCCAATGAACATGCTGCCCGAATCTCCCATGAATATCTTGGCAGGATAAAAATTATGCCGGAGAAAGCCCAGTATGCTGCCGGTCAATCCAAAACTCAACATGGCGACATAGGCTTTATCGAGATACAGTGCGATCAAAAATATAGTCATGGAGACTATTAGAGATACCCCTGAGGCTAATCCATCCAATCCGTCTACCAGGTTGATCGCGTTGATCACGCCGATGACCCAGAAAATAGTCAAAGGATAATTGAACAGTCCGAGTTCAAAGGCGCCTCCGAAGGGATTCGAAATAGCCTCGATCGAAAAACCAAATGCGATCAATATAACCGCCGATCCTATTTGTGCGAGCAATTTGATCCACGGCCGAATATTATAGATATCGTCAATGGCTCCTATGATCACAATAAATGTCGAGGCTATGAAAAGGCCGAGAATGTTCATTTCCTTTTCTTCAAAATACCTCGGGTAACCGAAATACGCGATCGCCAATGACAGACAGAAGCCCAGGTAGATCGCCAGTCCGCCCAAACGCGGGATTGCGCGCGTATGCACTTTACGTGCATCGGGTTTATCCAGAAAACCGCGTTCGATCATTTTATCCTTGATATACGGCGTTAAGAAAAAAGAAGCACCTAAACCTGAAATAAATACCAGAATATATGCGATCACGTTAGGCCTGCGCTTTCTGTACGGACGACTCCGTGGTCGGAGAAACCGTGCCGTTTTGCATCAGTTTAACACGATAATCCGTGTTGATCTTGAAAATTTTCTTCGCTAATACGAGCAAGGCGAAATGCGGCAATGCCAACATACGCGGGGCACGAATCGGCTGTTGAAGCAGGCGAAACAGCCATTCCAAGTGCAAGCGTAACATCCATCTCGGGGGGCGGGGAACGTTGCCGGTGACGGCATCAAAACTTCCACCTACGCCCATACAGAGCGGAATAACCACGGAACGCTCCGCAGCCTTCTTTCGAATGTTTTCAATCCAGTTCTCCTGGATCAGAGCCCCCATAGCAACCAATACAATATCCGGTTTCAAACTAATGATCTCTGAAAGAGCTGATTGTTTCTCTTGATCATCTTTGAGATACCCGTTCCGAAAACCGGCTATAACGGCACCCGGATACTGTTGCCGAAATATCTCTTTCGTCTTTTCAACGATCGGCTGAGACCCGCCCAAGAGAAAGACCGAATAACGTTTTTCGGAAGCGATCTTCATTATGTCATACATCAGATCACAGCCGGGTATTGTTGGATATTTTGTTCCGCTAAAAACCGACATGGCCCACGCGATCCCAAAAGCGTCCGGATAAAGAATATCCGCCTTGGCGATATGCTCGGCCAGCATATTTTCCTTGCGCGCACGGCAGACCTTAATAGGGTTTAAAGCCATCAGGTGATGCGAGGCTTTCCTTTTTTCAATCCACTGACCAACCGTATACAAAATCTGTTCGCGCGAAAGCGTGCTGGTGTGAAAACCTAAAATATTTATTGTTTTATCGGATTCGATCATGATGGAATTCGGGTCATCCTTTTTTGGACCAGTCTACTTCAACGATAAAATTTCCGATCGCCAAAGCATGGATTCGGCTCTGTTCAAATGCGGTGATCGCTTCGTCGGGGGTTCGGACGATCGGTTCCTCATGCATATTAAAGCTTGTGTTGACCAGAATGGAGTGACCCGTCAGCTTTTTGTATTCTTTCAGTATATGATAGTACGAACGGTTGATCGATTCAGTCACGATCTGCGGCCGGGCCGTTTTATCCACGTGCGTGATGGCCGGAGCCGTCTCGGCGCACTTGGGAGTTACGTCGTACGTAACGGTCATGAATTCAGCTGCATAGTCGTACGATTTGTCGTAATGGACGAGATATTCATGGGCGTCTTCTTTCAAAACGACGGGCGCGAAAGGCATGAATTCCGTACGGTTCAGTTGTTCGTTCAGCCAGGCATTAACGGTACGGTCCTGGCAATGGTATAGGATTGACCGGTTCCCCAGTGCGCGCGGGCCGTATTCCATTTTTCCGTTAAATCTCGCGACGATCTTTTTATCTGCCAGCAGGCGCGCTATGGCCGCTTCAACATTATCAGGCCGTGAATAAGCAAATCCCGATTTTTTCAATGCTGTTTCAATTTCCGCATCGGTATAATCCGTTCCCAAATACACGTCTTTCAATCGGTAAGGTTTGAATGAAACGTCATTTTTTGCATGGATCTCAAAAGCCGCGCCGGCCGCTAAACCGCCGTCACCCATATTGGGAAATATAAAGATCTCTTCCGCGTTCGTTCGCTTCCAAACGGCCTGGTTGAGTTTTACATTTGAGAAGACCCCTCCGCTTAATGCGATCCGTTTCGCTCCAGTCTTTTTGCAGGCATCCACGGCATATTGGCTGACCATCTCTTCAAAATGTTTTTGAATGCCTGCCGCAATGTCCTCCTTGGAGAACGGCTTAAGCAGTTTTTCAAGGATCCGTATTTCGGCCTGCAGCCATCCGCCTTTATTGACAAAACTGAATTTTTTGGAATCGTAGGATATCCGTTTGGCAAATATCTCCTTAGTAGCTTCGGGGTTGCCGAAGGCGGCAAGGCCGGTCACTTTGCCCTCATGGCGCAGGGCAATAAAACCTAGAATATGCGTGACGTAACAATAGTAGAAGCCGGGCGAATGGTACGCCGGGATCGAGTTGATCAATTTCATCTTACCGCCTTTGCAGTCATAAACACGCGAACACCATCCGTCGCCGCTGGCATCCAGCGTAAGCGTCAGGCAGTCGTCCCAGCCCGATGTAAAGTATGCACCGGTCGCATGTGAAAGATGATGATCCACAAAATGTAATGGTGCCGATATGTTGAATTCTTTCAACTTGGCTTCGATCTCTGACGTTCCGCGGAAGATAGAGCTTTCAAAAACTTTACGGCTTGCTTTGGTGCCGATTTCGGTGCCCATCAGCATTCCCGTTAAAGGCGTATTGCTTAGCTCCGCAACGAACGTTCGGAAAAAACCTACGGATTCGTACCCGAATTCAAGCGGTTTGGCACGGGTTGAACTCGTTCCGGCGATCGCGACCGCGTCGATCTGACCGGGCTCAATGCCCGCCTGACGGAGACAATCCGGGATGGAAAGATCCGGGAACCCCCAATACATTTTTTTTCTGTTAAGCCGTTCTTCATTGATAGCCGTTACGAGTTTTCCGTCAATAACGATGGCTGCGCCCGCGTCGTGTCCAGTACTCAGACCGAGAATGATCATGCCTCTCCTTGATTGTTTTTCAGATCACCTGCGCACAGCGCCAGCGCATGGTACATCCACGCTTGCGCCCAGCGCATGTAAGGGATTTTGTTAGTAAAATACTTTCGTTTTTGAAAATAGAAGAAACCTTTGTTATCCTGCATCGAATGAATGACCCATTTTATCAGCCTGTTCCGCTTTGTTTCTGCCGCCGGATCCAAGTGCTTCAGTTTGGTCAGGGTCACGAGGCCCTGTGCCGCGCTGTGAATGTCTACCGGAAAGATCCGATCATGAAAATATTTCGGTGTCCCGTCCTCAAGAAAAAAATGATTAATAAAAAAGTCAAATCCGGTTTTGAGATTTAAGTGAAAACTCCTGTCGCCGGTACCGTCAATATAATGTTTCAACGACTCAAGAACAAAGCCCGTGTGAAAGCTGTCGATCCATTTCTGTATGTTCGTTTCAGCGTAATACCAGGAACCGTCTGCGTTCTGGTACCTCATGACATATGCGACGGATCTCTTCGCGGTGTCCCTTAATTCCTCCTCGCCGGTAAAAGAGAAAACTCGTGCCAGCAGGCCTCCGCCAAGAATATTGGCATTGTGAACCTGCAGGCGGTCGATAGGTGTGTAGCTGAAACAAAGGGTATCATCTTCATAGGACCGGTTCAGATCTTTTAAAATAAAATCACATGCGCTTCGGGCTTTCCGCAAATATTCCTCATTCTGGGTCGCGGTAAAGGCATCGAGTAATGCGTGGCCGACATACGATGTATTGACAATCGTCGGCGTATATTTCGGCACAAAAAATACCCGGCTTTGCCAATCAAAATTGTAACCCCAGCAGTTCCCCGAGTAACCCTTACTTGAAAATTGAGATAACAAGGTAGTCAAAAACTCCAGTTTTTTCAAATAATTTTTATCGCCGGTTGTTTTCCAAAGGTTTGAAGTTGCCGACAGGATAAGGCCGATACCTTTGGGATTATAGCCCTTTGGAACCAGGAGAAAAGGTCGGAGATTGAGTGGAAGGATCTTGAGAGCCTGGATGTAAGCAATTCGGAGGCGCTTGTCATTGAATGACAGAAATGACAAAACAGGAGAATTCAGGGCGTCGTAGCAATCGTAGCCGCGATAGCTTTCCTTTTCAATATAATTTTCTAAAGAACGGAGTGAATGATCCAATATTTCCATTACAGCGTATCAGTTTTCTGTTGTGTCACCTGGTCCTTTAAACTCTTAGTATGTATCCGGGACAAACCCTGAAGAAATTCCTGCCTGTCATCCAGATTAATATCGATGGGCTTTCCCAAGGATAATGATTCGAGGATCTTCAGGGTGGAAACAGTTGCGTTGACGGAATCCTGCAATGAAATCGGGGACGCGCCGCCATTCAGGGCGCATTCAATAAAGGCATTCAGCGCATGTTTGTAACCTTTGTCCTGTTTGGAACTTCCAAACGTCCGTAATTTCCCATTACGGGAAAAGGTCACCTTGCGGAAATCGTCTATAACGGCAACTGAATTCTCGTTGAATATTTCTATTCGTTCCTTTGGGAATGACCGGTCGCCGGATGCGGTATAAATGATCGTTGCAATCGATCCGTCCCTGTACTTAAACGTGATGGAAGTATTGTCTTTACTCATCATATCGTCTCGGGTTGAAGTAATTACATCCGCATAGACTTTAATCGGGTTTGATCCGATCAGGAAAGTCAAAAGATCGACAAAATGGCATACTTCCCCGATAATACGTCCGCCGCCTTCAATAGGATCCTGCGTCCAATGCTCTTTCGGTACAAATCCCGCATTGACCCGGTAAGTCGCTACACACGGTTGGATTTTTTTCGAAAGAAATGTTTTTGTTTCAACAACGGCAGGAGAAAACCGTCTGTTAAAGCCGACCATAACCCGCGGCGAGTGCGTCTCCGCTGTTCTAATGATTTCCTGCAGTTGTGCGTAATCCAGCGCCAGAGGTTTTTCAACGAAAACGGCTTTATTCTGTTTCATGCCTTCGATGACGTAGGAGGCATGGAGATGGTGGCGGGTTGCAATGAAGAGAGCGTCGATTTCTTTGTTCCTGATGATCTCTAAGTTGTCGGTTGTTGCCGATTGAAACTTGAATTTTTTTGCCGCATTGGTTGCCGTCAGTCCTTTGGATGTTGAGACCGTCGTGAGAGAAACTCTTTTGTCCTTTTTCAGAACGGGCAGGAGATAATTCTGGGCAAAATTGCCCGCGCCGATAAAACCAACATGAACTGTTGGTAAGGCCGATGCGGATAATGGCGGAGCGGTTACTGTCAGTTCTTTCACCGGTTCAATATCACGGCGGTGCGCGTATTCAAGAAGGATACCGATAAAAGATTCCTTGATCTTGCTTTTTCCGGTGATCAGCTGGTATGCTTTATCCGCTTCTTCGATCTTAAAGCGATGCGAAGTAATCTTTCTAAGATCGATCTTCTTATCCGCGGTCAACTGGAGGAACGATTGCATATTTCTGTTTTCCGTCCATCGTACATACCCGTAGGGATAGTCGAGCCCTTTTTCTTCGTAGGAGGAGTCGTAACGTCCCGGCCCGTAGGAACGTGAAAAACGAAAATCAATTTCCTTTTCATAGAACGGGCTGCGCGGTACGTCGGCCGGTACGGCCCCAACAATGATGACGGAACCTTTGATACGTGTAATATCCCCGGCGAGAAGCACCGGTTCATTTGATTTGGTTGATGCCGTAATGATAGTGCAATCTACGCCGTATCCGTCCGTCATTTTTTCTATGACCGGAAGGAAATTCCCGCTGGTCAAGAGCGCATGATCGGCGCCGAGTTCCGTTGCAAGAGAGCATGCACTTGAGCTGATATCGAATCCGGCTACCACGCATCCGGAGGCTTTCAGTATTTGTACGGTGATAAGGCCGATGAGCCCTAATCCGATCACCGCAACTTTTTCTCCGACAACAAGCTGAGCCTGACGAACGCCCTGCATCGCGATCGCGCCCAATGTGGCAAATGCCGCTTCATCGAAGTCGACCGCCGTCGGTATCTTGACGGCGAGGTTTTTCGGAACAAAGATCGTTTCAGCATGGGATGCGTATCCTTGTCCTGCACAGGCAACGCGATCGCCAACGGAAAATTCATCCACGTCATCTGCGACGGCAAGGACGATGCCGGCTGAACTGTAGCCCATGGGCACCAGCGTATCCAGTTTGTTCTTGACCAGGCGGAATGTACTAAGAAGTCCTTCCCGTTTAGCCACGGCAAGTACCTTTTTAACAAGATCCGGCCTGCTTTGAGCTTTTCCTAATAACGACTTTTGCGCCGTTTCCACGGTGGTTTTCTCGGTACCTGAACTGATCAATGAAAAGACGTTTCTTACAAGTATGCCGCCGGGCAACAGAGCCGGTTCCGGTACTTCATCGACTTTCAGTTCGCCGCTTTTATAGTTTTGAATGACTTGTAACAAGGGTTAGTCTCCGCGTTTCTGAAGTTTAACAAAATAGATCATTCCGAATGGACGGTAAACGGATAATTGCCTAAAAAAACTAAACCGGTGCAACGGGCTAACATAATAGAGAGATTCCGTTTTCATCAAATTGTTTTTTTTGCACAGTTCATCAAATGCATCGGGATCGTACTGGTGTTTTTGAAAAGATAGATATCCCGGATTGACTTTCAAAAAAGGCGTAAAAATAGATTTTAGTTTAAATATTCCCTTCTCGATTTTTCTGAACCAACTGGACCTATTTGGCACTGATACGATTGCGAACCCGTCCTTTTTAAGTACTCTTTTTATCTCCAGTATGGCTCCAATATCGTTGTCAAGCCACTCAATAACGCTGATGCAAGATATCAGGTCAAAATAATTATCCGGGAATTGCAGTCGCGTCGCATCGCCGATATTGAACGTTGCCTTCAGATTCCGGGATCGAATAAAGTCATCGGCTTGTCGAATCATATTTTCTGAAATGTCAATGCCGAAGACGGAAGACCCCGCCTCACAAAAATAAGCACTGATCATTCCGCTTCCGCACCCGATATCCAACACGTTCTTGTGTTCCAACTGAATAGAGGAAGTTAATTTCTTAATCTTCTCTAAGCGCTCAGAAAAAAGAATGCTTTTACTGTAGTTTTGATTCCAGTCCTGCGCTAACGTGTTGAAGAATTGCCTGATGTCTGATGTATCCGTCAAAGTAATCCTAGAATAAAGTATAAATAAACGGAGCGAGGCCAGATCCTTGAGCGAAGACCAACAGCAATCCGAAAAGAACCAATACGATGACCATCGGTATCATCCACCATAATTTTTTCATCCACAAGAATCGAATCAATTCTCCGAGAATCCCAAATTTACTTATTAGTCCCATAACCTTATTTCCTTTATTTTGAATTTAACTGAATAAATTATACTTAATAATACACCAAATGGCAGAAAATCCATCTTTCCAGTTGATCTTTTTACCTTCCTTGTAGGTGCGGCCGTAGTAGGAAACCCCCACTTCATAGATACGGATATCCGGAATCTTCGCAATCTTCGCCGTGACTTCGGGTTCAAAACCAAAACGATTCTGTTCAAGCCGAATACTTTGAATAATCTCTCGTTTAAACATTTTATAACAGGTTTCCATGTCCGTGAGATTAAGGTTGGAAAACATGTTTGACAAAGTAGTAAGGAATTGATTACCCTTGAAATGCCAGAAGTAAAGAACTCTATGTGCGTCGCTTCCGCTGAAACGGGATCCGTAAACAACATCGGCTTTACCGTCTATTATAGGCATAAGAAGCTTTGAATATTCGTTGGGGTCGTATTCCAAGTCTGCATCCTGTACAACCATAACATCGCCGGTCATGTGCTGAATACCGGTGCGGATCGCTGCGCCTTTGCCTTGATTGACCGTATGATAAATGATCTTATCGACTTGCTTTTCCAGTTCATTTTTTAAGATCAATGGCGTGGTATCCGATGAACAATCATCCACTACAATGATCTCCTTTTCAACAGGATTTTCTTTATAAGATATTAAACTGGTTTTTACTGCTTCGACAATACCCCGTATGGTCTTTTCCTCATTATAAACAGGTATTATGATGGACAGTTTCATGCCAAATTCCTAATTATTGAATAATATTTCGTAATACGATCAGAGTCTCATTTACACATTTATCCCAAGAAAATAGTTTAACCCGCTTCTTTCCTGCTTCAACTATCTGATCTTTGAAAGTACGATCTTGCGATACTTTATAGATTGCTTCGGCAAGAGCGTCAACATCCAGGGGGTCTACCAATACACCGGCATCTTTGATCATCTCAGGAAAGGAATGTACGTTAGCCGATACGATGGGTGCTCCGGCTGACATAGCTTCAAAAAGAGGGTTCCCAAAAC
>CAZHUW010000058.1:0-17015 GCA_964535295.1 uncultured Bacteroidota bacterium | reverse complement strand
CGTATTCCATCTGATGATCCTCTTTATAAGGCTTGCATTCAGGCCCTGCCTTAAGATCCACAAGTTGAAAATACCAACGAAAGCCGTGAACATCGCATAGCTCAGGCTGAAAAAATCCATGATATTCATCATCGTTCGTTGAGCGCCCGGAAGTTCCATTCGATAATTTTTCATCAGATCCATCAGCGTTTTCTCGGACTCATTTTCAGGCGCCGGTTCCTGGAAGAATCCGATCATATGAACGCAAGCGGTCAGAATTAGAATGACGGCTCCGGTTTTGAAAAATCCTATTCCTTTCATGATCTCTCCTCCTTGTAGACTTGCCCCTATCCGTGGCGGTTATATTATTTGATTTCGTCGCTTTGTTTGAATCGTTTCACTAAGATCGGCGTCAGGCTTAGCACGGCCGCGGCGAGATACACATACGGCAAGTATTTCTTTCCCTGCAAAAAGTAGTCGAACGTCACGATCAGCAGGATCAATGTGCCAAAAAGAGTGAGCCGGTCATTACCGTCGAGTTGTTTCTTGACTGCAACCAAAGCCAGATACACATATATCAGACCGCAAACTAGGTAGACCGCACCGAACAAAACCTTACCTTGATCAAGCGCATCCAGTCCGGCCAAAACAAGCGGGAATGCCGTCATGAAGAATGAGAAAATAAATAGTTTTCTTTTCATAGATGCTCCTGTTAATATTTAAGCAACTTTTCGTTTGAAAATAACGGTGCAAAACCTAACTCTCAAGAACAAACATTACTCTTTTGTGAAAAGAACAATTCGGTTGGAATTAGTACCTTTGCTGTTATTTTTGATCCCCCAGATATTGGAAGTTTTAGTGAATCCCTGCTGGTTGATCACGATGCCTTTACACGCGAAACCGGCCTGAACGCCGAGCGGCACGACGTATTCTTCCAGATTGATCTTACCCTTTCTCACTTCCCCGACTTCAAATGCGACCCAACCGTTTTTTCGGGTAATACGGTACAATTCCTGAAAAACGCCGCCCATAACTGTGACCCATTCTTCGATCGTCTTCGACATAGTTATCCTTTTCGCCGTTGCTTTACTATCGATATCGTTGAACCAGAAACGAAGCCAGTTATCCTCCGCATATTGTACGATATTGAGGAATGGCGGCGAGGTGACGGTAAGTTGTACGCTGCGGGATGGAATTTCTTTTGTGAATCGCGCATCGTTATTGAGAAACACGGCACCATTCCCGATTTGCCGAAGCACTTCCATTTCTTTAATCGTTACGTCTTTCAGGAGCTGTTTTGATTTCCTGAGAATGATCTTCTTGATATCGCGGTAGTCAGGTTTTTGATTTCTTTTTTTATTGATCAGTTTTTGCCTATCGGCCGACACGGCCTGATTGGGCGGAAAAGTATACACCGAAAAGAAACCCGGAGAATGACCGGTAAGCCGATTGGTCGCGACCATACGTATCCATTGGTCAAGATGATCCTCCGAACCCATTCTCCTTCTTTTTTTGAGATATTTCTTTAGCGCCACGATCTCGGATTCGGTTTCAGGATGATAAAACATGGAAAGATCTATATCAGCACATTCGTTTTTCTTGAAAGGGATCTTGTCAAGCCGCTGTCTCAATACTTCCGGATCGGGAACGAAAAAACGTGGCGCTGACAATATGCGGTTCAAAGGATTTACATCATTCGAAATAACGTTTCGTCCGAGCAGGCCGGCTTCGATCACGGTCGTTCCTCTTCCGCTGAATGGATCATACACCGTATCGCCGGGGAGTGAAAAAAAATCGATGAAGAATCGGGGAAGCTGCGCCTTGAAGCAGGCGCGGTAAGCTATTTCATGAAGCGAAGAGGCTTGCCGTTGCCGGGATGTCCAGAATTCTGAGGTAAAGCGGGGATACTTTTCGTCATTTAATATGTACGGCTCGCCCTGGAATTTTTTATACGTTGAAAAAAAACTCTTCCCCACAAACGTGCCCGCGTTAGGATTTAAATCTGGCGAGGATCTGATCATTCGTCGGGTATTGCCGGATCAGGTCCAGCGCGCTGCTCATGGATTCCTTAGGCATCATCTTAGCCAGCGAACGCCGGAGCGCATAATGTTTTTCTGTTGCCGGACCGAATAAGAGCTCCTCGTTCCTCGTTCCGGAAGCATTAAGATCGATCGCCGGAAAAATACGCAGATCCGCCAATTCACGGCTCAGCACGAGTTCCATATTGCCGGTACCTTTGAATTCCTGGAAGATCAGTTCGTCCATGCGCGAGTTGGTCTCGATCAGCGCCGTAGCAATGATCGTAAGCGATCCGCCGTCTTCCGCATTACGCGCTGCGCCGAAAATACGTTTCGGAATTTCCAACGCGCGGATATCTACGCCGCCGGACATGGTGCGTCCGCTGCCCCGCTGGTGGACATTGAATACACGGCCCAGACGCGTGAGCGAATCCAGCAGAAGAACGACGTTCTTGCCGGTCTCGACTTTTCGCTTGGCGTATTCAGTAACCAACTGTGCCAGGCGCATATGCTGGCCGCCCTGGCTGTCGCTGGAACTGGCGAACACTTCGCCTTTGATCGTGCGTTCCATATCGGTCACTTCTTCCGGGCGTTCGTCGATGAGCAGGACCATGAGTTCGATCTCGGGATGATTGACGCTGATCGCATGGGCCATATCCTGCATGAGGCGCGTCTTCCCGGCTTTAGGCGGCGCAACGATCAATGCCCGCTGGCCTTTTCCGATCGGACAAAAAAGATCGACAATACGCATCGAGCGTGAACTGTCTTTGCCTTCCAGACGTATCCATTCATTAGGCTGGATCGGCTGAAGAACGGAGAAATCCGGGATCTTTTCCCATTCTTCGGGTGTCAGGTCATTAACGGTGTCGATCGTTGCAAGCTGGACATTGCCTTTATCGCTTGGTTTGGAGTGGCCTTTGATGAAGACACCCGCCCGCAACCGGTTTTTTTGTATCAAGGCCGGAGGAACGTAGACGTCGTTGGTGCTGTTTTTAATAGTAAGGGACACGTCCCGGATGAATCCGAAGCCTTTCGGATCAATTTCGAGCATCCCGCTGATCGGATGAGACATTTAATATAGAGGGGTTAATGAGAGATGTGAATTAAGGTGTATGAATATAAGCATTTTTACGGAATGGTACCAATATTTTTTTTAAAATTATTTTTGTGCACATTGGAATGGCGACAGGCGCATTATTTTTTTACATGCGCATCAAAAAATGCGGTCGTGCGCTCCATCACCAGCGGCCAAGCATCGATGAATTCATGCAACTCGTTCGGATATTCGTGATATACAACATCTTTGCGGCGGACCTTCAATGAATCATTTAATTTACGCGCCCATTCTACGGGACAGGATTCATCGGTGGTCGCATGGTGGATCATCACCGGCGATGTGATCCGGTTGAGAAAGGTCATTGGGGATATATTATCCCAAAAGGCCGGATTCTCCTGAGGGCTTCCGTAGAGGTTGAATATTTTTTCGCTATACCACGGCCAGCGGGCATCCCAGCGGTAAAAATTATCCCGCACATCGGCGCTCACCGTTCCGAACAAAACGAACGCTTTGACCAGATCCGGATGTGTGACCATTACGTTCAAACAAATACCTCCGCCCATCGAATGGCCCAACATGCCGATCCGCGATGTGTCAACAAATGACAGACCGGAAGTCTTGACCGCGTTAACCGCATTGATCACGTCCTCTACATAACCGAGACGAAAACGGGTTTGATTTGTTGTGTCTTTATCAGATTGAGCATGATTACGGTAATCGGAATGTATGACGACATAACCTTTTTTTGCCAGATAATCCTGCTCTCTTTTCAATCCGCGGCCGTTCGTATAGACTTTAGGATCGATGTATCCGTGATTTAATATCAGTACCGGGAAGGGCCCGCGCCCCTTGGGCACGTTCATAATGCCGGAGATCCTGAGGCCGCCGCTCATGTAAGTGATATAATGGCGAGTGTAATAGGCGTTATCGTCCAATACTCTGTGAAGTTTCAGGCCGGAACCGGTCAGAGGCTTGGTCATGAACTCCGGAATAGAAACCGAATCAGCCCAGCGTTTTTTTACCGGCGGCTCGATCTCAGGGGTCTGCCGGAGATCGGGTAAAAGTATCCAGCCTACACAGATAACGGTAAAGGTAATCACTGCACCAAAACCGGCAGTTAATTTTCGGCTCATAGGATTTTGAAATAATGTAAAGTGGTTTGTCTGAACTAGACTAACGCAATTCGCCGTTATTTGTTGCAGGGATCCTGACCGTTACGGTTGTTCCTTTACCCGGTTTGCTTTTGAGTGAAATGGTGCCTTCATGCAGGTCAACGATCATTTTGCAGATCGAAAGACCGAGCCCCGTTCCGCCCGTCTCACGCGAACGGTCTTTATCGGCCCGGTAAAACCGGTCAAAGACCTTCTCCTGATCCTCTTCTGAAATCCCGATACCGCGATCGGTAACCGTTATCTCTGCATAATATTTTTTTTCGTTTTCTGCAAGAACTTTTTTGACCGACAGGTCGATAGGATCGGGGCCCGCTGTAAATTTCGAGGCATTGGAAACCAGGTTCAGTATGAGTTGATACAGCAGATTCTTATCGGCTTCCAATACGAAGTCTGATTTGTGATCGCAACGCAAGGGTTGTTTTCGAAGGGCGCATATCATTTCCCAGTCTTTGGAGTACTCGTCGCAAAACCCTTTTAACCCGATCTTTTCTTTCTGGATCCTCAAGGCATGCGCATCGGCGCGGGCAAGCAGAAGAAGATCGTCGACAATACGGATGATATGAATAGTCTCCTCCAGAAGTTCGGAAAGGATCTCAACGTATTCTTCCGTTGTCCGGTCTTTGGAAAGCCCAACTTCGATATTCCCGCGCAGGATCGTTAGGGGCGTCCGCAATTCATGCGACACATTGGACGAAAACTCATTGATCTGGCTGAAGGATTTTTCCAAGCGGTCAAAAAGCCGGTTGAGCGAATTACTCAAATTTTCAATCTCTTTTTCCGTATCGCGTAATTCAATGCGTTTTCCCGGCGACAACAGATCGATCCCGCCCGCGACATGCTGAATTTCCAAAAGCGGCTTGGTTACGCGGTTGGCAAAAAAAACGGCGACCGCAAGGCTGATGAGTATGAGAACAAATAACGAGAACAGTATCGTGCGTTCAAACAATTCGATAAAATAATTCGTACGCTGATAGTTTTCCGCTGCAAGCACATAACCGATAATACGTTCACTTTTACGGATCGGATAAACCACACAAAAATACTTGACCGAATCCATTTCGATATCAAAGGACTCAACGACGACGGTTGACCGGAATTGAAAAAAGTTTTGAAATTCAAGTTCACCTAAATTCTCCGATTTATGCAGCGTATGGAAATTTGTGTCTGTGACGATGATATATCTGGAATATTCGGTGTTTTTCATATGTTCAAGTTCCTGCCATTCTTTGCTCAGTTCGACTGCGATCCTGCCGTTCTCATAGCGGACAAAATCGGCAAACTCCTGGGATTCATTTGTCAGATCCGACTGCATTTTCTCGCGGATCAGCTTGTTGAATGAAAGGTAAAATACGAAGGCCGTCACGGCGGACATGAATAGCCCCAGAACGACAAAAACGATGATGAATTTGGTTTTAAGACTCAGGCTCATGTGTCTCTTCTTTGAGGACGTATCCGGCGCCGCGAACGGTGTGGATAAGCTGCTTCCGGCTTCCGACGTCCAGTTTTTTGCGGAGATAATTGATATAAACGTCAATTAAGTTGGTTCCGCGGTCGAAATCGATGTTCCAGACGTGTTCCGTCAGAGTGGCGCGGTTGATCAGACGGTTCTTGTTGCGCACCATATATTCCAAGATGGCAAATTCCTTGTTGGATAATTCGATCGTTTTCCCGCCGCGCACTACTTTACGTTCGTTGACATTGATCTCAAGATCGTCAATAAAAAGCTTGTCCAAGGTGCGTGTCCCCCGCCGCAGCAGGGCGCGTATCCGCGCGAGTAATTCCATGAACGCGAACGGCTTTGACAGAAAATCATCCGCCCCGGCATCCAAGCCCTTCACTTTGTCGGATGGCGTTTCTTTCGCGGTAAGGAAAAGGATAGGAATATTTTTTGAGAATTCCCTTATCTTTTTACAGACCGTGATGCCGTCGATGCCCGGGAGCATCCAATCGAGAATGATCAGATCGTAGGATTCCTCTTGTGTCGCCTCAAGACCGGATCGCCCGTCATGGCGAACGTCGACGACATAACCCGATTCCGTCAGGCCTTTGACAATGAAGGCGGCTACCTTCTTGTCATCTTCGATCAACAGTAGTCGCATAAATCCTTCGCAAATAATTATTGCATTAACTTAAATCGAAACGGATCCTTTTGCAAGTTCAGACACATTAAGATTTATTAATCTCATCGCACGCCGTTGATTGTTCTTTATCGGTTTAATACTATTTTATATATTTGACAGCCTGTACAATTAACGGGAATAAATTATAAGTGAATTTGTTATATTGCTATATAACTTTATAATCATTAATCAGATAAAATGATGAGCAATTTCTTACCAAAATCTTTTGACGAATTGATCCGGAACAATCCCGTACCCGTATTTGTAGATTTCTGGGCGGAGTGGTGCGGGCCTTGCCGCACGGTTGCGCCGTCGGTCAAACAACTGGCGAATGAATTGAACGATCGTTTACTGGTGATCAAGATCAATGTGGATGAAAAACCCGCGATAGCCGCTCAATACGGCATACAGAGTATTCCGACGTTCATGATGTTCTACAAAGGAAAGGCGGTCTCACGATTTTCCGGCGCCATGCCCTATCCGATGCTGAAACAAGAGGTGGAAAAGAGCTTATCTCAACTAACTGAAAATGCAAACGTGTAAGAGGATGCGATGGAAACGAAAGTTCAATGGATCTCAGATAAACATTTTAAAGGATTTGCTGAAAATAAAACTCCCGTTGATATGGATGATGTGAAAAACGGAGCCCCCACGCCGATGGAAATTCAACTGATGAGCCTGGCCGGTTGCAGCGGGATAGACATTGTCAACATGCTGAAGAAAATGCGGCAGGAGCTCACCGCTTTTGATACCAAGGTGACGGGTGAACGCGCAGCGGATCACCCCAAGCGTTTCACCAAGATCCATCTCGACTATCATTTTACAGGAAAGAACCTTGACCCGCATTCCGTAGAAAAAGCGATCAAGCTCAGTTATGATACCTACTGTTCGATCGGCGCCATGCTAAAACCTGCCGTGCATATCACGTATTCTTATCATATCAATCAAATATAATAAGGGAACAAAATGGACTACGGTTTTTCAAAAACAGTCGGTTATTCATATGAAGCGGCCATTGAAAAAGTCACCGAAGAATTAAAAAAAGAAGGCTTCGGGGTTTTGACCTCGATCGATGTCAAAGATACGATGAAAAAGAAACTGGATGTCGATTTCAAAAAATACATTATCCTCGGTGCCTGCAATCCGCCGCTCGCTCATAAAGCTCTCACAGCTGAAGTGGATCTCGGGCTGCTCCTGCCTTGCAACGTGATCGTTTACGAGAACGAGCAGAAAAAAACCGTTGTAGGATTTTTCGATCCCAGGCTGATGGCTAAGCTGGTGGATAATCCTAAACTCGAACCGATCGCCGATGACGTGTACCATAAACTTCATCGCGTTTACACTGCATTATAATCGGAGTTCCCATGCATTTCAAAAAGAACTGGATCTATCCTTTGCTGGCAACGCTAACTCTCGGCCTCGCTCCCTTTTGGCCTGAACCGCATATTTGGAAGCAACTAGTGGCTCTGAGCCGCGGTACGATCCACGAATTCATCGACTGGTTCGATCTGGTTTTACATGGATTTCCCTGGATCTGGCTGATCATAGTTCTGATTGGAAACCTGAAAAAAAATAACGATCCGGACAAAACGACTTAACATTTCAAAGAAACAAGAAAATGAGCGAATGGAAAATGCTGGTCTTTTTGGCGGGATATTTTGTACTGATGTACTACGTTCTGCCAAAACTGGGCGTGCCAACTTGAATGAATCCATCTTGTTCCGTGCCGAACAAGCCCGAAAATGAAAAGAAAAAGAACGAAAACAACGAGCCCGCTGAGGAATTAAAATGAAAAAAAGAATATTAATTATATCCCTGGGAGTTGCTGCAGGATTTGCCTATTACTATTTTATCGGATGTTATAACGGAAGTTGTATGATCCAGAGTAACCCTTATATCAGCAGCACCTACGGCGCCGCCGTAGGATGGGCGATCTCAACCGTGGTAATTCCGCTCAAGAAAACCAAAAAAGAAACTGATTCACTCTCGCAAGAATAGAACGGACACCCACAACCTAATGAGGAGACTTAACATGCAATGTAATGTAGGAAAAACTGACAGGCTGGTTCGTATCATCGCCGGACTGGTACTGATTGCCATCGGATTTGTTTATCAATCATGGTGGGGTGCGATCGGAATCCTACCGTTGCTTACCGGTACGCTTCGCTGGTGTCCCGCGTATGTTCCTTTTAAAATCAGCACGGACAAAACGACACAGGCCTAATATTTAAAAAAGGGGAATGTTAACACATTTCCCTTTTCTTTTAGTCTTTATGGTTGAGACTTCTTCAAGCGCCTGAAACTGCCGAGAAAAAAGCTAACAGTTTCTGCTCATCCAGCTTCCCGTCCGTTCGCACGCCGCTGCAGATGTCCAGCCCAAACGGCCCGACCTGTCGAAATGCTTCAGCCGCATTAGCCGGATTTAATCCGCCGGCGAGAAAAACGGGCACTTTCACGCTTTCACATATTTTACGGCTGATCTCCCAATTGTGCGTCCGGCCCGTACCGCCAAGCTCTTTTACTACCAGTTTTTGATTCCCGGAATCCAACAGTAACCCGTGCACGTTCGGTGCAACTTCAACCGCTTCCGAGAGGGACTCGTTTCCCGTCACATGGATCACCTGAACTATTTTGATCCCCGGCAGCGCCTGAATCAATTCCGCATGAATACCTTTAGTAAGGCGGTCGCAGAGTTGTATCGTGTTCGTTCGGCAGCGGCGATGCTGCGCGATGATCTGGTCCGTCTCCTGTAAACTTGTCAGTAAAAACGTAGCAACTGCCGGTGGAGCCAAAGCGGCGATTTCGGCGATCTTTTCTTCGGATATAACCCCGGGGCCGCTTGGCATTTTTGAAACCAGTCCCAAAGCCGATGCACCGGCACGAACAGCCATCCGGGCCTCGTCAACGGATTGGATACAGCATATTTTTATTCTTGGTATCTTTACTGGTTCCATACGGCGGATTTATTTGGCACTGGTTTCTCTCAGGCGTCTCACCAGCACGGCAAAAATACTTTTGGTGATCTCAATCTTGTCAAAAAGCAGCGAATAAAAATCATCCGAGGATAATTTGAGCAGCGTCGTATCTTTCAGCGCCGTGACGGTTGCGGAACGCGGTTCATTGTCCAAAACGGCCATTTCACCGAAGTACTCTTTGTTGCGCAGGACGGCGAGCTCCGTATTGCCCCGGTGAACCAGCACGGCGCCCTGGCTGATACCGTACATCGCTTCGCCCGGATCGCCTTCTTTGAAAATATCCTGGCCTTTCTTGAAAGACACTTCTTCAATGATATTGGCTAACAGGATCGTGTCTTCGTCGGAAAGGCTCGCAAACAGATCGATATCTTTCAGGATCAATACGCGTTTAAGTAATGATTCGCTGTCCAACTGCGTCGATCCGGCCGACTCCATCTCGATATCGTCTGCTGTGAAATCCTGTTTATCTGCCTTGGCGCTGCCTGCAACCTTGGCGATCTGCATACGCAGACGCGCCGTGAGCATACGGATAATGCCCTTGGCGATCTCGATCTTCTCGGCGATAATGTCATAAAAAGTATCGGATTCCAGTTTGAATAATACGGTATCTTCCACGGCCGTGACGGAAGCCGATCGTTTTTCATTGTCCAAAATGGCCATTTCTCCAAATACCTGCCCGCCTTCCAGTTCCAGTATCCGCGTTTCCCCTTTATGTACGAGCACTTTTCCTTTGATCACAATATAGAATGAATCGCCTGCGTCGCCTTCACGGAAAACCGCGGTTCCGGCTGCGCATTTAACGGCTTTCATATTCATCGCGATCGTCGACAGATATTCTCCGGACAGACCTGAAAAGAAATTGACCTTCTTTAAGATAGCTACCTTTTGAATCGTATTAACCAGTTCTTTCCGGTCGTATCCGACGGATGTCTCCTGAACGATCTTGCGTAAACCGAACATCAGGTTCCTATCGATCTCCTCAAGCTTTGGCGAGGTAGAAATGAACTCGATCACCATACGGATCCAATCGTACTCTTTCTTGAACAAATGGGTCAATACGTCAAAGAACTGGCCTGAATTTTTTCGTTCTACTTTTTCCGCCATAAAACTCAAATTGACCACATCCACCACCGCCGTACGCATCGTTCCGGTAAGCATATTATCGAGCACTTCGATCGCATTCGCGCGTGTTCGCCGGTCCTCGCCTAACAAATTCCTGTAAACGGTGGTCATGGTCTTGGAATCATAAACGAATGCCAGCAGTTTAAAAACGCGTTCAAGGATCTGATTCCGTACGTTTTGAATAGATTCCATCAGGATCGCGATACCTTCGTAGGCGCGTAACGTGCCTACGGCGCGAACAAAAAACATATATTCATGGATCTCATTCATGATCAAGCCTTCTATTCGACCCGTATCGATCTCCAGGTCGCGCAGGCGGAATTTAATTTTCGCAAGCGAATCGAGCATCTTAGCTCGCAGGTACGGATTGGCATGCCCGTAATTGCTGATAAGAATATCCGCGCATTCCTGGGATGCCATGAGTTCGAATACGCGCGGAACATAAATACTGATCTCCCGGTAGCGGTCGCTGAATTCCAAATAGATTTTAAGAGCCGGAACAACATCTTCGTGATTATAAGCCGACAAAGCTTCGATGGCCTTATGGCGGGTCTCTTTTTGTTTTAATTTTTTTATAAGGTTTGGAATAAGGTCGGGCACCTGAATTCTTTCAGCAGATTCGATGGCGGCAAGTTGTACTTCTTTTGAGTGATCTTCCAGCAGTTTGATCAGAGGTTTGTGGAAATTCTTTACGCCGATCCGGCCGAGAATGCGGGCAACTTCTTTGCGGTCGCTGACGCGGACGCTGTCCATCATCTGTTTGAAAATATCCACAGAATAAAAGATACCGTCGATACCGTAATATTCCATCAGGCCGGAAATGGCGGCGCCTTTGATCTCGGCATTTTCATCCAGCAGGAAGGCCAGGATCTTCTTCAATTGCTCATCATCCCCGTACGCCGACAGGGTCAGGATCGCCTGTACCTTGACCTGCGTATCTTCATCTTCCAGCATGCGCACAATGTCGGGCTTCGCATCGCGCGGCTTGACCGTCTGCAAAATACGTAAGGCTTCAACGCGCACACGGGACGATGGACTGTTCAGCAGATTCAGAAGATGAGGCAGTAAATAAAATCCTTCGATGTTTTTTAGCGCCTCAAGGCAATACAGTATCTGTCGTTCATCGCCGCTCTCCAGCCCGTCCACCAGGATCTTGATCGCCGAACTGTCGGACACATTGAAATTGATATCCCTGAAGTCGATCTGGCTTGTTTTAAGCGTTGAAAAAAGCGACCGTACGTATTCGTTCTTTACCATGAACATCGTGGCAATGCATACGATCAGGAGAGCGACCACGACGTAACTGATGTCTTCCACCGGAACGGGAAAGAACTGCGCTGACAGGATCAGCAGAACGGCGCCGAACCCTTTCGAAAGAGGTTTCATGATACCGTCGACAAATACTTTCGCGCGGCCGCGAATTTCCGCATGGATCGGAACATACATCAGTTGGCTCGCAGAAGAATAGATCGTATCGCTGAATATCTTGTCGCTCGATTTTGCGAATACGGCGGCCCACAATAACGGGATCACGTATAAAGTTACCGAACCGAGATACAATTCCGTCGGTATGAAAGGCGCAAAAATGAACGTCGCCGAACTGATCAGCAGGAAAACCGGCAAAATAAGCAGTGAAACAAGGATTCCGAGTTTCGATAATATTTTAGAGCTGATGAAGAACTGAAAAAACAGCGCGATGATGCCGGTATATCCATAGAACTGACCCAAAAATGCCGCCAATTCCTCATTCTTATAATGCTGGGTCAGAATGAGTTTAAATTGGTAATCGATAAAAATGAGCACCATCGTAATGATGCTGACGGTGATCACGATCAGTTTAAGATGAAAGATCCCGCGTATACTTCGCGGTTCCCTGGTTTTCTTTTTGCGTTCGACCGGAACCTGTTCGGTCTCCTCCAGTGCCGCGCGTTCACGGCCCGATATGATCCGGACCATCAGCATGCACAGCAGCATGCCGCCGGCATAAAGGTAGACAAGATTGTACATGCCGATCTGGTGCACGATACTTTTGATGCTGAATCCGCTCACCATGCCGCCGAGGATGCCCGCGCTGCCAATGATACCCAGAAGCCGCTTCGCTTGACGCGTGTCGAGAATGTCATTGGTAAAGGTCCAGAATTGCAGTATGAGCAGGAAATTGAAAGCTTCAAACCCTACATACACGAGTGGGTAAATCATCGGCATTTCAATATTGAGCGCCCAGCGTGATGCCAGAACGATAAGGATAAGACATGACGTCACAACGTAAGTCAGGCGGTCTTTCCGAAATCGATCCACAATGCGGTGATATAAAAGTCCGAAGAGGCTTAACGAAATCGAAATGGCCAGATACATGTAAGATAATTTCGTGACATCGAATTTACTCAGAAACAGCGTATCCGCAGCCGTACGCCCGATAATCGTAGCCGCCGTCATGAAGAAAAGATACAAAAAAAGGAGGAAGGTCTTGCCGTATTCGCCTTTTTCAACCGATAAAATATTCTGTACGGGGAGCCCTATAATCCTGTCTCGCATAACGTGTCTTTAACGTAAGAATCGTGATTTAAAAGGAATAAATATAAATTGAAGCTTTGGCCGGATAAGCCGGATTAATGTAATCAATTTATGTTCTGAAATTCAATGGTAGAATGCGGTGCAGTTCATCCAAACTTTTTTACAATAAAACCGTCCTTTCAAAGTTTTTATCTTGAAAATCACCCGATATTTAACGTACCTTGCTTGCACAATTCATTTTGATTCAAATCTTGCCATCAAATATAAGTATCTGAATTTATACAAACATCAAGAAACGGAGACTTGTATGCGTTCGTTCTTTGTTCAATTCATGGTCTTTGCGGCGGCATTAGCGGTTCTATCCACGGTCCCTTTTTTACCCGCTCAAACACGCGTTGCGATTCCACCCTTTGAGAACATTACAAAAAACGCCGAATACGATTGGCTCTGTAACGGGTTCAGTGAGACTCTCACCACCGGATTGAGCGAGGTCAACTCGGTGATCATTATCGAACGGTCGCAGTTCAATTCAATCGTAAAGGAACAGGATCTGCAACTCAGTGATCTTTCGGATGAGACCAAAGCCGTTACCGTCGGTAAAGTTCTGGGCGCTGAAAAAATGCTGATCGGAAGTTTCCAGGCTTTCGGCCAAAAGATCAAAGTCAATGCGCGTTTTGTGGACGTCAGTACCGGCGAAGTGGACCGTAAACATATTTTTGCAGCCGAGAACGATCTAAACAAAGTATTCGACATATACAATCAGATCGTGGAACAGGCGCTCCTGAGCTTCGGTATTACGGCTTCGCAGGCTGAAAAAGGGAAGATCGCCTCTTCCACCAAAGGAACGGCAGATATCGAGGCCTATGAAAGCTATATCAAAGGCGTTGTAATGTACTCCTCCAGCGGAACGGAAAAAGAATATAAAGAAGCGATTGATCTTTTCAATAAATCGCTGGAAAAAGATCCCAATTACGCCCTCGCCTATACCGGTCTGGCAAAATCGTATGCCAAACTCGGTCGTTTGAAAGAGATCAGCTTTAAACTTGACGAAAAAGTGGCCGATTACCAGAATGCGGCCAAGAACGGTTCCAAAGCCGTGAAACTCAATAACGAACTCAGTTCCGCCTGGACGGCGCTCGCATTGATCTACCGCGAACTCAGGCAGCGCGACAAACTGATCAATGCCGCAAAAAAAGCCATCTCGATCAAATCGTCTGAATATGAAGCTTACGACATTTTAGCCGATGCGTACACAAAGAATTTCTTTCCGGATTTTCAAAATCTCGATTCAGCCATTTATTTTCGTAAAAAAAGCGTTGAGATCGAACCTAAGTTTGCGGCAGGCTACCGCGGGCTTGGAACCGATTATCTCGCCAACGGGGACCTGAACAACGCCGAGACCTCTTTCCAAAAAGCCGTTGAGATTCTTCCAAGACATTCGGGCGGACACGATCTGCTGGGACAAGTCTATTTCCAGAAAGGTAATTTTGACGGTGCAAAACAGGAATTCTATCAAAAGATCATGCTCGATCCCAAATCGGCATTCGGCTACACACATCTTGCAGACGTACTCTTTCTTGAAGAGAATTATAACGAAGCGTTCCTGAAATACACGTATGCCATCGAAATTAATCCGAACGCCGCGTATTCATATAACAGCCTGGCTTGGATGTACCTTACAGCAAAAGACCAGAAATTCCGTAATGCAGGCAAATCGATCGAGTACAGCGTATCGGCCGTCGGATATACCAATTTCAAAAATGCCGAATATTTATACGTTGCGTCGGAATCCTATTTTGCGGCCAGCAAAAGGAATAAAGCGTTCATAGACACCGCAGTAAGCTATATCAAACAAGCTTTATCATTGGATCCGGATCACCTCGGTTACCAGGATGCGTTGGCGCGCTTTACGGCCAAAGAAAAGAACAGCGAATATATTTATATACTGAACCGCGGCAATTCTTTTTTAAAACATAACAAAACTCTTGAGGCAGTAAAAGAATTGGAAGAAGCCTATCGTCTAAATTCCGAATATGTGCCCACGCTTATCAGTCTTGCCAAAGCTTATTCCAAAGCAGGTGATAAGGCCAAAGCCGATGAAAAAATGGAGCAGGCGCGCAAATTGGACAAGACCAATAAATATGCGAAGTTGATGAAATAGAAGTTCGTGACATCTCAAATTGTCAATCTTGTAAAATAAGAAACAGGAGTACAAATATGTTTCTCCGAAAGCCGATATTCATATTTATAGTGTTTTTCTTGGCCGGATCCATCGAACTGGATGCGCAGCTGCGTGTGGCTGTATTCCCGTTCAATAACACTTTGAGAAACCCGAAAATGGATTGGCTCAGTCACGGGTTTTGCGAGTCGCTTAATACCGATCTGTCGGATGATAATACGATCTCGGTCGTGGACCGATCGGATGTGTTGGCAGCTATCAAAGCCAAAGGGTTTCAGCTCAACGATATGACGGATGCAGCCAAAGCCCTTGAGGTCGCCGCGCAGTTGGAAGTTGACCGGATCATTATCGGGAGTTTTGAATCCAAACAACCGGATCTTAAGGTTAGCGCCAAATTCATCGATGTGGCTTCCGGTAAAGCCGATGATAAGAACGCCTATTCTGCAGAAGGCAAATACGGCATGAACAATATTTTTGCCCTCTACGGCCAGATCGCCAACAAAGCGCTGGTGAGCTTCGGGAAAAAAACGGCCAAAGATGAAGAGGTCGGTTCATCCAAGACCACCGTGAATATTGATGCCTACGAACCGTACATCAAGGGCGTTGTTCAATATTCAGAAAGCAGCACGGAGCAGGATTACCTGCTGGCGGTTGAATTTTTCACCACTGCGATCAAACAAGATTCCAATTACGCGCTGGCCTATGCGGGCGCGGGCAAATGTTATGCGAAGATCGGGCGCATTCAGGATATCAATTTCAAATCCGAAGAAAAAAAATCCAGTTATAACCAAGCGCTTAACTTCGGTCTGAAAGCCGTTAAACTGGATAAGAACCTCAGTTCCGCATGGGTCTCGCTCGCGCTGATCTACCGTGAATTAAGGGAGAGGGACAAACTGATGGAGTCGGCACGTAAAGCCGTGGCCATTCGTCCTACGCAGTACGACGCATACGACATTCTCGGCGATGCCTTCTCCGGTAATTTTTTCAAAGCATTCAAGAATCTTGATTCCTCGATCTTCTACCGCAAACGCAGCGTGGAACTGGAACCTAAATTCGCCGGCGGATTCCGCGGCCTCGGAACGGATTACTTTCAGAAAGGCGATTACGCCAATGCGGAAGAAGCTTTCAAAAAGGCATTGCAGCTTAATCCAAAACACGCGGGTTCCCACGATTTCCTGGGACAGATCTATTACGCCAAAGGAAATTATGAAAAAGCCAGATTGGAATTTCAGCAGGCTTTTGGATTGGATCCCAAGTCGGCCTTTGCTCATTCGCATCTTGGCGATCTTTTATCGCTGGAGGGAGAATTTGACGATGCGGTCAAGGAATATAACGCGGCCATCGCAGCCAATCCCAACGCGGCTTTTGCATACAACGGCCTGGCATGGACCTACCTGTCTGCAAAAGATGGCGCCAAGCGTAATCCGCTAAAGGCGCTTGAACTTGCCGAATCAGCCGTGAAGTTCTCCAACAGCGGTAATGCCGAATTCCTCTTCGTCCTGTCCATTGCGCAATATGTCTCCGGTGCTGCCGACAAAGCCGCAGCGTCGATCGATCAGGCACTCAAATTGGACGCAGGCAATGAAGATTTCATAGAGCTGGCGGCACGAATCAAAAGCAAAGACAAATCATTGGATAATTTTTACCTCGTGAGAAAGGCCAAGTTGTACGCAAAACATGCACAGGCCGATCTTGCGATCGCCATGCTCGACGATGCGAACAAGATGGCGCCAAAAAATGTTTTTACGCTGGTAAATCTGGCAAGAGCTTACGAACTCAAGGGTAATAAAAAAATCGCATTTGATGTCTATTACCAGGCAAAGCTCGTAGATTGGGCGAACCGCTATAAGCCGGTGATCAATTTGAAACTGAAGGAACT
>CAZHUW010000057.1:4421-17025 GCA_964535295.1 uncultured Bacteroidota bacterium | reverse complement strand
GCCAACAAGGCTTCCCATACTTTGATCTGAAAATTCGTTCCGTATAAAAACACATTCAGCGGTTTAGATTTTTCAGTAGAATCAAAGATCTGATTTACCGAAGCGCGTGTCACATCTTCATCTTCCACCAGAATGGCTTTGTTCCAGCGGGTTTTTAATTCCGTCAAAGCCTGTTTTCGGTTCTCTTTCACCACGAAAGAAAAAAAACAAATCCCTTTGGCCGTAAGTCCCATCAGGCATTCGCCAAAAGGCGTCGGGTGAAAGCCATAAACCACGGTCAGTCCTTCTCCCCGATTCTTGTATTCGCCGGGCGTTGCCGCTTCGCAATTAACAAAAAGATCGTGAAGGCGGCCCGGGCTGGAAAGCCCGGATTCGTATGTTACGTCGAGCAGATTGTGCGACGCCTCCAGCAGGTTCTTGGCATATTCCTTGGTGAGGAACTGCAGAAACCGCTTAGGACTGATGCCCACCCAGCGCGTGAAGATCCGCTGAAAATGGTATTCGCTGAGATACGCATGCTCCGCAATCTCTTTAAGCGTCGGCTGACGGCGAAAATTCTTTTCTAAGAACATCAGCGATCTTTCGATGCGGCTGTAATCGTCAGATAATTGGGTAAGGTTCATGATCTCGTAATGGTTTAATCTTTGTTTTCAATCTCAATCCCAAGATCGTAAAATCAAGGAACGAAAACCACCCGATTCTTGCGGAAAAAACATTAAGAAAATAATGGCTGCATTTAGTAAGCTCTCCAATTCCGTAACATTTCCCCCTACTCCACGTAATCAGTAAACCAATTTGCCACCCCACATAGGAGTTCATCTTATGAAAACTCTTTTTTTCATTTTGGTTGTTTCAAGCTGGAATGTATGTTTTTCACAGATACCTTACGGAAATAATCCTGAGGCCGGGAAATACACCTCGATAAACGGCATAAGAATGTATTATGAGATCTACGGAAGCGGTACGCCGGTGGTTCTTTTGCATGGAAATGGCGGCTCAATAGTAGGGCACAGTAAACGCATCGAGTATTTTTCGAAGAAATATAAAGTGATCGCCATTGACAGCCGTGCGCACGGGAAATCGATAGATACGACTTCGGTATTAACCTACGAGATGATGGCCAAGGACATTCACGATCTGCTGGATACGCTCAAGATCGACTCCGCCTTGATCTGGGGGCAAAGCGACGGAGCCATTCTGGCTTTATTGCTTGCGATCCATTATCCGGAAAAAGTTCGCAAAGCAGCCGGTTTCGCGGCGAATCTCAGGCCCGACACGACAGCGATCATTCCGGAGATCCTCGATTGGGCGGGAACTTTAAGCAAGCAGGTAATATCTACCAAAGACAAACAATTACTCAGATTGGTTATGGAGCAGCCGCACATTCCTGTGTCAGATTTGTCAAAAATCCGTGCGCCTTTCCTAGTCATGATGGGCGACCGGGACGTGATCCAGTTCGGCCACTCGATCGAAATATTTAAGAATATATCGACGGGATTCTTTTTGGTCATGCCGGGTTCAACGCATTTCGGTGTGTATGAACATCCGGACTGGTTCAATATGATCCTGGACGATTTCTTTCAGAAGCCTTTTTCGACGATGACATCGCTGGAAAGGTTCAAGCGATGATCTTATGAAATAAAATGGATTATCGTTCTCATTCGCTATCGCTCACTCGAACTGACACACACCAATTTTTTGATCAATCTTTTTCAGAAAGCTGTCTGAACAAAATCAACTGCTTCCGGTGCATGATGAGATTGGCCCAGGGAAGGAAATAGCGCATAAAAAACCCCAGCGGATCGCGGTTAAATCGGCGGTGGATCTTAACCAAGAGGCGGGATGAATGGCCGTCACCAGGAACGACCAGATAGCTCAGCAGAATATCACCGAAAAGCCATTTTCCGAATGAACGCGGTTTGACGCGGAGAGTGAGTTCGAACGGTGAACGAAACTGTACCACATCAAAAATATGCATCATAGTCTGGCCGATCTGCAATTCCGGCAAATCTTTTAATAAATGTCGTGGGCTGGCGCGGCCGAGATTATTGATCCAGTCGTAACTGTAAGGAGCTGCACGCATTTGCGTGAGCCATTGGAAGATAATGGAAGGATCGGCATGAACGGTAATGCCGCGGAAATAGGCCCCGTCAAATTGGCCGGGCATCGTATCACAAGGAAATGAAAGCGATTCTTCGCCGGGCAGCATTCCCCATGAAATAACGTTAATCATAATTTTTATTAATTGAATGCCTTCTGATACAAACGTCAAACGGCAAACGTGAGATGATTTTCTGTTTCACGTCTCACGTCTGCCGTTTTTTAATAAAAATAATCTGGCTTCAATCAGATACTTTTTACATTCTCGACCATGATCTTGGCCATTGCTTTGGAGAAGGCAACCGGGTCTTTCGGTTTGGAACCTTCCAGAAGTAAAGCCTGATCGTAGAGGAGTTTAGCGTATTCTTTTAATATGGGATGGTCTTTGTCTTTTTCAAAGATCGTATTCATCGACTCGATCAACGGATGTGCCGGATTGATCTCAAGAATACGTTTGCTCTGCGGCAGCGCTTGCCCCATGGCCTTCATCAGCTTCTCTAAATTCTGATCCATATCGCCTTCATCCGCAACGAGACAACAGGCGGAATCTTTCAGGCGCCCGGAAACACGAATATCCTTAATATCATCCTTTAATTCCTCGCGGATCAGGTCGATAACTTTTTTGAACTTCTTTTCCGCTTCTTTCTTGTCCGATTTTTTATCTTTGTCAAGCTCCACATCGCCTTTGGTCACGGATTTCAATTTCTTACCGTTGTATTCCATATCCGGCGCAATGAAATCGTCGATCTCGTCCAACATAAGGAGTACGTCGTAATCTTTTTCTTTAAAAGCTTCCAGATACGGAGAGGACTCCATTTCAGAGCGGGAATTTCCGCTCATATAATAGATGAATTCCTGATCGGGTTTCATCAGATCCACATATTGTTTGAGCGTGGTAAATTTACTCGGTTCGGTTTTGATCGATTCGTACAGAACCAGGTCCTTCAGCGCATCTTTTCGCTGATGGTCAAGGTAGATGCCTTCTTTGATGGATTTGTGAAACTCCTTATAGAATTCCAGATACTTCTCATACTCGGTGTTCTTCATATCCGCCAGCGTGTCGAGAATTTTCTTGGTAATATTTTTCCGGATCACTTCGATCTGTTTATTGGACTGTAGGATCTCCCGTGACACATTCAACGGCAGATCGGACGATTCAACCACGCCTTTAACAAAACGAAGATATACCGGAATGAGTTCCTCGCAATGATCCATGATCTGTACGCGTTTGACATACAGCGTCGGGCCGATCTTGTAATCCTTGTAGAAAAGATCAAAAGGCGCTTTTGTTGGAATAAACAGCAACGCGGAGAACTCGCGCGTTCCTTCAGCTTTGAAGTGGATCACTTTAGCGGGATCGCCAAAATCATGGCTGATGTGTTTGTAAAAATCGTTGTATTCCTCTGTCGTGATCTCCGCTTTATCCTTCAGCCAGATCGCTTTGCGGGAATTCAATATCTGTTCTTCGGTTTTTTTATCTTTCTCCACATCCATACAAATAGGATGTTCGATATAATCCGAGTATTTTTTGACAACGCTTTTGATTTCCCACTCGTCCAGATATTTTTTTCCTTCTTCGCCCATAAATAGGATCACGTCCGTTCCGCGTGATTCTTTTTCAAAAGGTTCCACGCTGAAGGTGCCGTCCGCTTTGGATTCCCATCGAACCGCTTTTTCTTTTGTATCACCGGCTTTGCGTGAAATAACGACCACGCGTTCGGCTACCATGAACGAGGAATAAAAACCGACGCCGAATTGGCCGATGAGCTCCGGATTATCCTGCACCTTTTTTTCCGTCAGTGTACGTATAAAATCCTTAGTGCCGGAATGGGCGATGGTTCCCAGCGCGCGAACGATCTCTTCTTCGTTCATCCCAATGCCGTTGTCGCTGACAGTGAGGCTGTTATTTTCCTTATTGATAATAAGCCGGATCTTCCAGTTATCGTCGTTGGCGAGCAGCGCATTATCGGTCAGCGCCAGGTAACGGACTTTGTCGATCGCATCGGATGCGTTTGAGAGTAATTCACGCAGGAAAATTTCCTTATGCGAATATAAAGAATGGATCATCAAATGAAGCAGTTCTTTGACTTCCGTTTTGAATTCCAGGGTTTGAGAAGACATACGTCATCACCTCTTATGAAAAAGTTGTACTTGGTTTTTTTAAATTGCGGTGAAAAGTATGAAAGCAGAATGAAAAAATCAACCCGTGTATGATCGGTTGAAATAATGAGGGTTATCTGAAATTTCTTGCGAATTTTCGCAGGTCATTGACTAAAAGTTCAGGCTCTTCGATCGCCGCAAAATGTCCGCCGGAAGACATATCCGTCCAGTGAATAATATGGTACGTTCTTTCCGCAAAACGCTTAGGAACGATAAGATCTTTTTCTCCGGGAAACATTGCGACCCCTGTGGGAACCGTTATCTTTTCACCGGGTTCAAGCGGCGGCGGGGAGTTGACCTTATTGGTATAATGGTAATAGTGGCGCATGGAAGAATGGATCGTTTGCGTTGCCCAGTACAAAGTAATATTGGTGAGTAATTCATCTTTGGTGAAACGGCTTTCAATATCGCCGTTACAGTCGCTCCAAGCGCGGTACTTCTCTACGATCCATGCAGCAAGCCCCGCGGGTGAATCGTTCAAGCCGTATGCAAGCGTCTGCGGCCGAGTGCCCTGGATCTGGCCGTAGCCGTTCTCTTCTTTATCCCATTGAGCCGCATTGGCAATGTATTTCTTTTCAGCCTCCGAAAGTTGTGAATCATCGGGCATCGATCCGGGCCAAAGCAGATCCACACTGCTGATATGAATGCCCATCACTTGTTTAGGATAAAAACGGCCAAGCTGAGAAGTCACTCCGGCACCCACATCGGTTCCCTGCCCAAGAAAGCGTTCATACCCTAATACGTCGGTCATGAGTTTTGCCCATAACTCATGCGCGCGCATATGCCCTTGTTTTCGAGGTGAAGAAAAAATAAAACCGGGTAGTGATGGAACGATCACATCGAAGGCATCCTCTTCTTTACCGCCGTGCTTAGCCGGATCGGTCAACATGGGTATGATTTTGAGCATTTCCGTGAACGAACTTGGCCATCCGTGTGAAATGATCATGGGAATGGGATGTTTTCCTTTGCCTTTCTCGTATACGAAATGCACAAGACAATCGTCGACTTGAGTTCGGAACTGGCTGAACGAATTGAGATACTTTTCCTGCGTCCTCCAGTTGAATCCATTCAGCCAATACGAAACCAGATCTTTCATATAAGACAGATTCGTACCGTATTCCCAACCCGAACCCGCGACCTCATCAGGCCAACGGGTATTCAGCAGCCTCATTTGAAGGTCATCAAGAACGGTTTGTGAAAGATCGATTTTAAATGTCTTCATGTTTTTGTTCAAATATCTTTAGTGTTGTCAAAATCTTCCGGATATAGTTTTTGGGCACAGTCCGGACAGATGCCGTGAGTAAAATCGGCATCGGAATGTTTCTCGATATACGTTTCGAGACGATTCCAGTATCCTTTATCGTCACGAATTTTCTTACAGGAAGCGCAAATGGGCAAAAGGCCGGATAATGTTTTGATATTGGCCAATGCATCTTTTAACTCAGCTATAAGGCGTTCACGTTCCCGTTCGTCCTTCTTGCGTTCCGTTATGTCACGGACGAATGTGATGATGTAATGAGATTCATCCTGAAAAAAATCAGATACGGAGGCGTCCAACTCGACGAGAGCGCCGTTGTTTCTTCGTTTGATTTTGAATTCATAGAAATTCGGCGCCGCTTCTTTACGCGCCCTAAGCCTTCCGTATTCGAGTAGTCTTTCAAGGTCTTCCGGCGCCGCCAATTCGGAAATGTGCAGACCCATAAGTTCCGAAGGACTTTCACATCCGAATAGTCTCGCGTAAGAAGTATTCATAAATACGATGCGTTCGTCTTTTTCCACAAGTATACCGTCACGCGAGGTCTCCAATATTTCTTTAAAACGTTCACGATCCCGCTGAATCAATTCCTGCGTATGGGTTTGTTCATTCACAGAGGATTTAAGCTCGATCAGGTTGCGGCGCAGTTCCATCTGATCGTGAACCTGGTAACTCAGCGCTTTGAGCGCATCCAGTTGCTCGCGGGATAATCTCCGAGGTTCGCGATCGAGCACGCACAGAGAGCCCAAAGCAAGTCCGTCGTATGAGAATACAGGAACCCCGGCATAGAATCGAACAAACGGCTCCTGTTCTACAAGCGGATTTTTCGAAAACCGCACATCGCGTGACGCATCTTCCACAACGAGCATTTCCGCTTCCAGTATCGTATGGGCGCAGAACGAAATATCCCTCGGAAGGACGAGCGGAGGATATCCAACAACCGATTTCATCCACTGCCGGTCTGCATCGATCAAACTGATCATGGCCACGGGTGTTTGACAAATGTAGGAAGCAAGGAATGCCAGATCGTCAAAACGTTTTTCTGGATCGGTGTCCAGGATTCGGTATTCGGCGAGGCGCCTGAGTCTTAAGTCTTCATTTTGCGGTTTTGGGATGCTCATACGCTACCGGTTATTCTGACAGAAAATAAAATCATTTTGCCGTTGAGAATGTTCCTGATCTCTTTGCACCAATAGGTGTGTCTACGGCATATAGGCCGGGGCCGAACATAAAAAAGATCACTAAAAGAAAAAGTACCAGTGAAGACAGTTCCAGCGATTGCCCGACGGTCATGAGGCCTTGGCGTAAGTGGATCGTGAACACGGCGCCAACCAAGATCGGAATTTGCAGAAATGCAGCAAACCGGGTCAGGAAACCGATCGCCAACAGAACACCTCCGATGAGATGACCCATAAAAACGTAGGAATACACCATATACATTTGCTGCGCTCCGGCCAGGGAGGTGATCGCCGAAGGATCGGACAGCATGATCAAACCGCGAACGGCCAAAGCGATGCCGAGATAGATACGGATCAGAGAATAAGCCAGATTACGATGCGTATCGAACCGGCCGATCATGTCATTTAATAATTTCATATCTCCTCCATGAGTTTGTTGATTCGTTTGATCATTGAGGCATTAGGGCATTTATTATTCAATATTCACTTAGTTTTTTATGTTTTTCATTATCTTTTAATGAAAAAAACAAATCCGATCCTATCGATCCTTCCAGTTCCACCACTTCAGTAACTTTGGATCATGATTCTTAAAGGAAACAAAGTAAACTGCGCAGCGGAAAACATACAACATACATCGATCGACAGGCATGCCGCGAAGAGAACAGAAATCATCGTAAAGCTTTTCAGGATTCTTTTTTCGTAGTTCCGTTGGTGATCGGAAGCCCATATCCCAAAGATCCTGGGCAATACTTTTGCCAACCCCCGGGATTTGTTGAAATTCTTTTAAAACTAACGACTTTGTTTTTACCTTAGTGGCCGGTTTCATACATTCTGATTATCTTTTGATACAATAGCGATCAGTGAGGCGATGATCAGCACGCTGTATTCCATACCGCCGTTGCTATAGCCGACAACAAACCAGCCATAGTTAAAATGAACCAGCGTAATGGCCATGATCTGGTGGAAAATAAAAATCAACCCGATAATTCCGGTATATTTTCCCAGAGCAAACAATGATCCGCCAAAGAATTCAAATACAGTGATCCCCCATGCGATCACAACGCCTAGAGGTAAACCTTTGGATTCAAGGAAACCGCCAAAACCGCCGACCGTACCTGCGTAAGTGCGGATCGCGCTGTGAGCAATAAAAATAATCCCAACCGTGATCCTCAAAAGCGTCAATGCGTGCTGGGGTTTGATAAAAGGGATCTTCATCTGGTCTCCTGTTACTTTAAAAAGGGATGTTTTTTATGAAAATCGGTTGCGTCCTGAAATTGTTTGGCCACAGCCAGCGTTTTGGCCTCGCCGAATAGCTGCCCCATAAAACATATACTGACGGGGAGATTTTTTTCATTAAATCCGATCGGAAGCACTACGCACGGATGGCCCGTAAGATTGGTCATCAGTAAATTATCACCTTCAAAAGGCGGAGCAAGATAGACGTCAATATCTTTCATGACCTTCTGCATATCTTTGATGACCAGTGTGCGAATGCGGTTGGCCTGAATATATTCCACCGCAGGAATGAATCTTGAAGTTCGGAAAACATTGGGCCATGCGTTTTTGATCTGGCGTACCAGCAGATCGTCTTTACCGCTGCGCGTAAGTTCGTCAAATGCCGCTCCCGCCTCAGCCGACAAAATGATCGCAAGATCGTTCATCGGGTATTTAGGCAATTCGATCGGAATTAACGTCACGCCAAGTTTTTTTAATTCAGCAAAAACGGCATCGTAGTAGATTTTAGTTGTACTGTCTTTGTCGAAATCATTTTTCAAGTACCCGATCCTCAATTGGCTCAATTTTACGGAAGGATCGTAATTAAACGGCGCGTCATACAGTGTCGGATCGATGCCGTCGGGTCCGTAAATGGCGTTGAACACAATGGCGCAATCTTCAACGGTGCGGCAGATCGGCCCGATTTTGTCCATGGACCAGCTCAATGCCATCGCCCCGTGACGGCTCACGCGCCCGTAGGTTGGGCGGAGGCCGGTGGTTCCGCATTCCGTGGACGGAGAAACAATGGAGCCCCAGGTCTCAGTTCCAATCGAAAACGCTACAAGGCCGGCGGATGTTGCCGAAGCGGAGCCCGCGGAGGAACCGCTGGAGCCACGCTCCGTATTCCACGGATTACGCGTTTTTCCGCCGTACCACACGTCGCCCCAGGCAAGTTCCCCCATGGTCAATTTTGCCACAAGCACCGCTCCCGCATCTTCAAGCCGCTTGACAACTGTTGCGTCTTCGTCGATGATCTGATCTTTGTATGGAACGGAACCCCAGGTGGTTTTATAACCTTTTACTGCCAGAAGATCTTTAACGCCGAAGGGAATGCCGTGCAGCGGTCCTCGGTACTTGCCTTTGGTGATTTCCGCATCCGCTAGTTTTGCCTGTTTCATAGCGAGCTCTTCAGTAATCGAAATTACGCATTCTAATTTCGGTCCGTATTTCTTGAGACGATCAAGATACATTTTTGTCAATTGTTCCGATGTTACTTTTCGGTTCTTTATCAGATATGCCAGGTCCGACACTGAATAAAAAGCCAGTTCATCAATATTCGCGGGCATGTTCACGCCGGTTGTTCTTGTCAGCTTAATCGATCTTTTTTCGGATTCAAATTTGAACCCAACTGGAATAGGATTAAAAAGAACGGATGGCATCACACTGTTGGCCAAAGGTACCGTTCTGAGGTTGTTGTAGTTACCAAGTTGTTCCTGCAGTCCGTCGATCATGGAATCGCGTTTGGCGTCGGTAAATTCCAGACCGATGATCTTTTCCGCCGATGCGATCAGGTCTTTATTAATAAGTAAGGAGGGGTTTGGTATCAGCATTCCCGCAAAAAATGCTGATGTCACAAAAAAAATGGGCAAAATACATCCGATGTGCTTTTTCATAACGTTTCCTTTCATTGCATAAACAAAAAATGAAAATTATTTACCTTATTTCCAAATAAAATTCCGTTTCACGAAGCGGAGTAAGAGATTTTTTTCGCTTTATTTTCTATTCGATAAGTGATACCTTAAGCGCGTTTAAAGAACATTACATTATCAAAAAAGGAAATCTGTTTTTATGCCCTTAAAATGCGGAATTGTAGGCCTGCCGAATGTCGGAAAATCAACCATTTTTAATGCACTTACTGCAGCCGGCGCCTTGGCGGCTAATTATCCCTTTGCGACCATCGATCCTAATGTCGGCGTGGTCACCGTACCGGATCCCCGGATCGATCAATTGTCCGCTCTGCTCAAGCCGAAAAAAACTCTATATACCACAGTCAATTTTATGGATATCGCCGGCCTTGTCAAAGGCGCCAGCGAAGGAGAAGGGCTCGGAAATCAGTTTCTCAGCCACATTCGCGAAGTGGATGCCATCGGCCATGTGGTCCGCTGTTTTGACGACACGGATGTGGTGCACGTCGAGGGCAGTATCAATCCCGAACGCGATATTGCGATCATCGATACGGAACTGGTTTTGAAAGATATGGAAAGCGTTCAGAAACGATTTACCCAGATCGAACGCACTGCCAAGACCGGCGATAAAGATGCGAAAGCGGCGTTGGAAGTTTATACCAAAGTAAAAAAACAACTCGATGACGGTCAGCCGGTTCGGCATATGAATCTCTCTGAGCATGAACAAAAGGTTATCGCCGATCTGTTCCTGCTGACCACGAAACCGGTACTCTACATTTGTAACGTAAGCGAGAGCGATGTGGTCAACGGGAACGATTACGTGAAAAAAGTCCGCGAGATCGCGTCGAAAGAGAATGCGCGCGTAGTGGTCATTTCCGGCAAGATCGAATCGGAGATCATTGAGCTTCCCGAAGAAGAACGTAAAGGTTTTTTGGACAGTTTGGGTTTAAAAGAACCCGGGCTACATTCCCTGATACACGAGACGTATGCGTTATTGGATCTTGTAAGTTTCCTTACTGCCGGGCCGGATGAGGTTCGCGCGTGGACGATCCATCGGGGAACGAAATGTCCGCAGGCGGCCGGCGTGATCCACACGGATTTTGAACGCGGTTTCATCTGCGCCGACGTCATTTGGTGGGAAGATTATGTCAAATACCGAACCGAACAAGCTTGTAAGGATAAAGGTCTGCTGCGAACGGAAGGCAAAGAGTACGTCGTACGTGACGGCGATGTGATGCATTTTAAATTCAATGTATAACGGCGTATCCATGGATGCATTTACCGTAAATCTGGGGGATCGGAGTTATCCGATTTTTTTTTCATATGACCGGATCGGCGAACAAGCTGAACTTTTTCAAAAAGAGTTTCCAAACTCTAAATTATTTTTTGTAACCAACGACACCGTTGCCGGGTTATATCAGGATAAGATCCAAAAATCATTTCTATCGAACCATGAGTTTCATTTTATTACTCTGCCCGATGGCGATGCTTATAAGAACCTGGTTACAGCCGAACAGATATTTACGAAGCTGATAGAGAACGGTGCGGACCGCCGGTCGGTGATAATCGGTTTTGGCGGAGGAGTGATCGGCGATATGGCCGGATTTGCGGCGTCGGCCTATATGAGAGGTGTGCCGTTCGTACAATTTCCGACAACACTCCTGGCCATGGTGGACAGTTCCGTCGGCGGGAAAGTTGCGGTGAACCACGCTTTAGGAAAAAACCTGATCGGCGCTTTTTATCAGCCGAAGTGGGTTGCGATCGATTATGCATTTTTGGAAACCCTGCCGAAAAGAGAATTAGTTTGCGGATTGGCCGAGATGATCAAATACGGATTGATACTCGACAAGCCCTTTTTCGACTGGACCGTAATGCATGTACAGGATATTCTTGCACTGGAAAGAGCGGCCGTCGATTTTGCGGTAAAAAAATCGTGTGAACTCAAGGCGCAAGTGGTTGAAAAAGACGAAAAAGAAAACAACATTCGCGTGATCCTCAATTTTGGTCATACCTGGGCACATGCATTCGAGAACTTAGGCGGTTATCGCATACTCAAACACGGCGAAGCCGTTTTGTTAGGCTTATTGGCCGCATCGCATATGTCATGGATCAATTACCGTCTTAACGATAAAGAGTTCAAACAAATTGAACAGACACTTCTGCCGCTTACAAAAATGATTTTAACCGAAGCAGGAGTTAAAAACTTTATGGAATCATTGACGTGGAATGCGGTCTGGTCTAAAATGCTGTCCGATAAAAAAACAACATCAAAACAGGTGCGCTGGGTCGTTCTCAACCGTATCGGAGAAGCCTTGACGGACGATCAGTTGCAGCCTGCGATGGCAGAAAAAAGTTTTGAATATCTTCAAACCCTGATCCGGAAGACCGAGTATGTCTGAGCGAATTAAAATTCCGTTGTTCCCGCTTGGCGTGGTGCTTTTCCCGGGAATGCCACTGCCGCTGCATATTTTTGAAGAGCGGTATAAACTGATGATCGGTGAATGTATCGAATCGGATTCCGCATTCGGCGTCGTATATTATACCGGGGAAAACTTCTACCGGATCGGATGTACCGCGGTCATCAAACAGGTTCTGAAAAAGTTCGAAGACGGGCGAATGAATATTCTTTCTGAAGGGCGGGAACGATTTGCGATCCACCATATTACCAATGAAAAACCGTTTCTCATCGGAGAAGTCGAGATATTCGACGATAAGAAAAAAGAAAATAAAACGGAATTAAAAGATCTTTCGGCGGCAGCGATCCCGTTGTACAAAGAACTGATCAAGAATCTAACACAGAAAGAAAGCATTGAACTTATTGAAAGCCTCGATCCTAAGGAATTATCGTTTCTGATCACCGCCAGCGCCGGATTCAGCCTCAATGAGAAACAGGCTTTTCTGGAAATGACCTCTACCGCGGAACGGCTGAAGAAAGCGGCTTCGGCGCTTCTGCGAATGAGCGAAAGACAAAAAGCGACCAAAGAGATAGAGAGTATGATCAGCGGTAATGG
>CAZHUW010000057.1:0-4321 GCA_964535295.1 uncultured Bacteroidota bacterium | reverse complement strand
GAAAAACTTATAACCGAAAGCAATTCCAAAAGCAAAGTTTTCAAATCCCAACAAGCCGGTATTGCCGCCCTGTTTGTGACCATTGCAACGCTGCTGAGTACCGTATTGGGGTTGGTGCGAGGAAAAGTGATGGCGCATTACTTTGGCGCAGGTCTGGAGACCGATTTTTATAATTATGGGACAACGATTCCTGATTCTCTTCAAAATATTCTCATCATGGGTGTAACGTCGGCATCGTTCATCCCGATATTTGCAGAGTATGTCGCAAACTATTCAAAAGAAGAAGCGAACAAATTAGCTAGCAATTTTCTAAATGTCACACTGATTGCTTTTTCGATTATCTGTTTGCTGGTGGGTATCTTTATGCCACAGATCACCGACGTTTGGCTCTCAAATCAAATTCCGTTGGAGAATAAAATTGCCATCGTTGATATTACACGGCTTTTTTTGCTGGCACAAATTGCCTTTGCTATGAGTAAAGTGTTCAGCGGTATTTTGCAGACGCACAAGCATTTTGTGGCGTATGCTCTCGCTCTGCTGGTCTACAATCCGGCAATTATATTGGGCATGGTGTTATTTCATGAAGAACATGGTATTTATTCAGCAGCGTACGGGGCCGTGATCGGTGCGTGTTTGGTTATGATACTCAATATGATCGACTTGAAAGGAACGGAATATCATTACAAACCGTCATTCGAGCTTCGACACAACGGTTTAAGAAACATATACGTACTTGCAGTTCCCAATTTTCTGAATATGGCATTACTTCAAATTGTGTTCATTACATATTCGAAAATTTCGATTGATCTTCAACCCGGAAGTTATTCGGCGTTTCGATACGCGCTGGATTTTGAGAATTTTCCGGTGAATATCTTCGGAATCTCTTTTGTCACGGCGATATTTCCTTTTCTGGCTGAAAATGCAAGCAAAAGAAATTTCGTCAACTTTAATTATAACATTCAGAATTCCATTCGTCAGATTCTGTACCTGACTCTTCCTGCCGGCGCCGGAATGGCTGTGCTTTCCACGGAGATCATCGGTCTGATCCTGGGCGGAGGACAGTTTGGGCCCGACGATATTAAGATGACCGCATCGATCCTGTTTTTCTATGCATGGATCGTCCCGCTGGAGAGTTTATGGTACCTATTTGCCAGAGCTTTTTATGCGATGAAAGATACTTGGGCGCCTTTTTATTTTAGGTTAGCCGGAACTGTGATTAATCTGACCATAAGTTATATTTTGGCTTACCGGATCGGCCCGGCGGCATTTTCGATCGGTCTGCTCGTGGCTTTTTTTATTCAAATTGCATTATTCACCTTCGGGCTTAAACGAAAAGTGCCTGAGTTTGATCTTAAACAAGCCGCATTTATTTCAGGTAAATTGCTCGCTTGTACCGCCGCGATGGCTGTACTGGTCTTGATTGGCAATTACTATCTGCAGCAAGCCCCGTGGATATTAAGCTATTCAGACCGCATGCAATACCTGCTCCGCACACTGATCGGCATCGGCATCGGAGGAGTCTCGTACATCGGCCTAACTGTTGTTTTTAAATGTGCGGATTTTTCAGTGCTAACGAGGGTTGTGTATAGAATTCTTAAAAAAGATGTAAAATAAATTACACACGGAGGTATTGTGAGTAACATCCTTATCGTGGATGACGAAAAAAATATTCGCCGTTCGGTGGAAATGATCCTGCAAAACGACGACTATACTATATTTCTTGCTGAGAACGGCAAAGAGGCGGTAAATGTCGTTCGCGAGAAAAAAATGGACCTGATCTTTCTTGATCTCCTGATGCCGGACATGAATGGGATCGAAGTGTTGAAACAAGTCAAAGAATACGATCCCGATATTATCGTTGTTATGATGTCCGGTCACGGCACCATTGAGAACGCCGTGGAAGCGGTAAAATTAGGCGCGTATGATTTTATCGAAAAACCGCTGACCAAAGAAAAAATTCTGATCACCGCCAAGAATGCGCTGGAACGGGTCAGTTTACGCGATGAGAATCGCTCGTTGAAATCCGTGATCGCCAAACAGTTTGAGATGGTCGGTGAAAGTTCTGCTATTAAGGATGTCAAGGCGCAGATCCAAAAGATCGCCTCAACGAATGTACGCGTGCTGGTTTTAGGTGAAAGCGGAACTGGAAAAGAATTGGTTGCGCGCGCGGTACACGAACTGAGCCCCCGAAAGAACAAGCCGTTCATAAAGGTTAATTGCGCCGCGATACCGGAGGAACTGATCGAGAGCGAACTATTCGGAGCAGTAAAAGGGGCTTATACGGGTTCTGTAGCCGATCGCGACGGAAAATTCTCACAAGCGCATACCGGAACGATATTTCTAGATGAGATCGGCGACATGAGCCTGAAAGTTCAGGCTAAAGTATTACGCGCGCTTCAGGAAGGGGAATTTGAAAAGGTCGGTGGAACGAAAACGATCAAAGCTGATGTTCGCGTGGTGGCGGCAACCAATAAAGATCTTAAAGCGGAGGTTCAAAAAGGAACATTCCGTGAGGATCTATATTTCCGCTTGAATGTCGTTCCGATCATGATGCCTCCATTGCGTCAGCGAAAGACCGACATCCCGCTTTTAGTGCAGCATTTCATCAAACAATGCTGTGAAGAAAGCGCGCTAAAGAAGAAATCGTTCTCCGATTCGGCCATACACCTTATGACCGATTATGACTGGCCGGGTAATATCCGGGAATTGCGGAACGTAGTGGAACGCATGATGATCCTGAGTGCCGGCGACGTGGTTCAAAGTGAGGAATTGCCCATCAGCGTATCGAAATCAGAAGTAACGTATTCTAAAAATGTCTCTGGCAATAAATCTTTAAAGGATTTGAAAGAAGAGGTCGAACGTTCGCACATTATGACCGTCATGGAAAAAAATAACTGGAATGTAACGCGCGCAGCACAGGAATTGGATATTGAGCGGACCAATCTGCACAAAAAATTGAAGTATTACAATATTACATCGGACAAATTATCCGAGAACGAAACTAAGCATTAGAATGGTTTATTTGTAATACTTGTGCATGACAAACAAGGTTCCTAAGAAGAAAAAGAATAGAGACACAAGCAGGATAAAGAGCAATATTTCATTTGCTTCAGGCATGCGCAGACGTTTTTTTAAAATTTAAAATGAGAACTTGTGAGCAGAATTATTATACAAAAAAACAACCGGACCGATCAAAAAACTTTTATGTCGCGCTGCCAACGAATCAGAACGAATAACCGCTTAAGATCATCAGATTTAAGCTAATAAGAACACAATTAGCGAATATATGTAGAAATTCGTGGCGAAAACTATTATTCCACTGTCACGCTTTTCGCAAGGTTTCTCGGCTGATCCACATTACACCCGCGCAAGACCGCCATATGATACGATAATAACTGCAGAGGAATAACCGTAAGTATCGGACTCAAAAAATCCAGGGTTTTCGGTACGAAGATCACATGGTCGGCTTTGCTCTTGATCTCGTTATTGCCTTCGGTCGTAATAGCAATGATCTTACCGCCGCGCGCTTTGACTTCTTCCAAATTACTTATGACCTTGTCATAAATAGCGTCTTTGGGCGCAATGATAACGGTCGGCATATTATCGTCGATCAGCGCGATAGGGCCGTGCTTCATTTCCGCCGCCGGATATCCTTCGGCGTGAATATAGGAGATCTCTTTCAGCTTCAAAGCGCCTTCCAGAGCAACGGGAAAATTATATCCCCGTCCCAGATAAAGAAAATTTCTCTTATCTACATACGTTTCTGCGATTTCTCTTATATAATCCGAGTTCTTGAGAATGGCTCTGACCTTGTCAGGAATTGCAACCAATTCTTCAATGATGTGTTTGCCTTCTACGGCTGACATGTTACGCAAACGTGCAAAGAGTAATGTGATCAGAGAAATCACAGTCAACTGTGACGTAAACGCTTTGGTGGACGCAACGCCGATTTCCGGCCCGGCGTGAATGTAAACTCCGGCGTCGGATTCGCGCGCTATCGTACTGCCTACCACGTTACATATGCCAAAAACCGCTGCGCCGCGCCGTTTTGCTTCACGCATGGCCGCGAGCGTATCTGCTGTCTCGCCGGACTGACTTATGACAAATACCACCGTATTTTCTTCGATGATCGGATTTCTATAACGGAATTCCGAAGCGTATTCAACTTCCACGTTAATGCGGGCAAACTCTTCCAGCATATATTCGCCGACGAGAGCCGCGTGCCAGGAAGTTCCGCAGGCAAGAAATACGATCTTTTTGGCTTTGGCCAGCGTATCCATATGTTCCGCAAGTCCGCCGAGGCGCGGCATGCCTTCGTCCA